>CAZTEA010000008.1:0-12920 GCA_964612315.1 uncultured Oscillospiraceae bacterium
GCTCAGCAGGTGGCAAGCCCCACACAGCTTTACAACGAACCTTGCAATATGTTCGTTGCAGGCTTTATCGGAAGTCCTCAGATGAACTTTATCGATGTTGTTCTTGAAAAAGTTGATGACGGCGTTTATGTTAAGAATGACAGCTTCAGAGTTAAACTTCCCGAAGGAAAGGCAAACAGAAGCGAATTGGCTCCTTACTTCGGCAAGACAGTTGTTTTGGGTATCAGACCCGAAAACATTCATGACGACCAGGCTCATCTTACAACATATCCCGATTGTAAGCTTTCTGTATTTGTTACACATACGGAAATGATGGGTGCTGAAACTTATCTTTACCTCAATGTAGGCTCAACTCCGTTTGTTGCTCGTGTTAACCCGAGAACAACCGCTAAGCCGGACGATACTATCGATGTGGTATTTGATAACAACAAAATTCATCTTTTCGACAAAGAAACCGAAAAGACAATCATTAACTAAAGAAAATAACCGTCGCAGCTGCGGCGGTTTTCTTTTATCAAGGAGTATTATTTTATGCGGAAAATGAATGATGTGGGACGAGTGGGACTTGCATATTCGGCTTATGTTATTTTTGCGGTCGGTGCAGTCTTTGCTTATGCGTTTTTGCTGTCTTGTTTTAAATCTTGGATTGGCAATCGGTTAAGCATCGTTTATATTATCGGTGCGGAGGTTCTTCAATACGGCGTGGGAACTGCGGTTATGTTTGCGGTTTTAAGCCGAAAAAAATTTGCGCCCACGCAAAAGAGTGTCGTTTCTTTGCCGAATTTTATTAAAATTTTCTGTTTGGCGATGTTTTTTATGTTGCTTGGGTCTTTTGCCGCAGGTTGGGTCGAGAGCGTAATTTCTTTAATTTTTGGCATTCCTGCGCCTGAACCGATAAGTGAGAGGCTTGTGTCGGTTTATCCGCCTTGGTTGCTTGTTTTATCTACAGCAATTATTGCCCCTGTTGCCGAGGAGATTTTGTTCAGAAAGCTTATAATCGACCGCTTGCGGGCAATGGGTGAAGGCGTTGCTATTGTGGCATCGGCAATTGTTTTCGGTCTGATACACGGCAATTTTGAGCAATTTTTTTATGCGGCGGGTCTTGGCGCTGTTTTTGCACATCTTTATCTTAAATCGGGAACGATTTGGTATTCGGTCTTAATTCATTTTATAATTAACACGGTGGCGGTTTTGCAAATGCTTCTTCCCGACGGGGCGAGCGTGGCGGTGTCGTTGCTTTGGATGGCTTTGATAATGGTTTGTGCGGCTTTCGGAGCTGTTTTTCTCTTTCAAAATCGGAAGAGACTGACTTTTTTGAAAGGGAAAACCTTTAAAACGGTGTTTTTAAATCCGGGTATGATTATATTTTTAATAGTATGTGCAATCAGATTTGCGATTAACTACATATAAAAGCGGTTGTCCCATATAGGACAACCGCTTTGTGTTAAACTTCTATAATCTCTTCCGGAGTCTGAGGAGTCGGAGTCGGCTCTTGGGGCTCGTTCGGAGACGGAAGAGGAGGCTCGGTGGGTTTGGAAGTATCTTCCTTGGGTTCGCTTGTGATTGGTTTTTCCTCTTTTGGCTCATCGGGTGTAACATTGCCTGTGTATTCCGTTAAGCTTGCGGGGTCGGTATTTTTATCGGCAGGGTTTACCGTTATGGTTGTCGGTGTTGAGTTATAGACGCTTTTTGTCAATTTCTCGGTGGAGACTTGAACACCGTTTTGGTATACCGTTCTTGTTGATGAAACGGCGCTGCCTTTTGAGCCGTAAGATGTTTTTTTGTAGCCTTGGGGGATTGAGGCATCGGTTGCAATTTCGATTTTCGGCTGATATACTGCCGTTGTGGTGTTGTTTATCACCACTTTTTGCCCCTTAACGGGTGTGCCGACAATCTTACAGGTGACGCTTCCGCCGCTGATTACAGCTACAATCTTAACGGGATATTTTGTGTTGTTTTTGAATTTGAAGTCGATTGAGCCTGAGGCAATAGTTGCGTCCTGACCCGGAGGCATATAGCTTACGGGGAGAGAATGAGAAGTTCTTGTTACGATTTCCAAATTGGAGTAAAGAACCGCAGAATAAAGGGTTGACGAGGTTTGGCAAATTCCGCCGCCGATTCCTTGCTCAACTTTGTTGTTTATATAAACTCCAGCGGATTTAAAGCCGTTTGCTGCCGTTCTCGGGCCGACGGTTTTGTCATATGAAAATGTTTCGCCCGGGAGCAAAACAACGCCGTTAATTCTTGATGCCGCAAGGGATACATTTGTTGTTCGTGCTGTGTTGCCGGGGTTGAAGGTGCTGGTCCATTCGCCCATAACACCCGAGAACATAGCCGCCTCCAGCTGTGATTTTGTCACCTGTGCCGGAGTGGAGGTTATCTTTATCGAAACCACTTCGTCAGAGGAGTCGAAAGCTTTTTTTAGGTCGTTTTTGTCCACCTTAACCTTGGGCTTATCCGCAATAACCACCACATTTCCGTGGGAATCACGGCTGTAGTAAGCGTCGGTTGCGGCGCTTGTGATTTCGTTGTAAAATTCATCCAAATCAAATGCCTTTGCTTTAGCGTCGATTATTGACAGTTCGATGGGCTTTTTCGGGTTTATTATATACGAAGAAATTCCTTGTTTTAATGCTTTTTCGTCCAATTTTGTGCCTTGATGACCTTTGGTTATAACCAAAGAGTCTCCCTTGATTTCGTAAGAAGAATCAAGAGGCTCGGTTATATACGGCTCGACAAATTTCGCCAAAATGCCGTTTAGCTCTTTTTCGTCATATTTAACGGATACCAAAAAGTTGGTGTCCGAGAACAGACTTTTTGTGTAGTTTGCCGCATTGTTCCAAAATCCCTTGTCTTTTCTGCCGCCGAAAATTGTGTCGGCAGTCTTTTTTGCGTCGATTTTAAGGGAAATTTCGGAGGATGAGACTGTCAGCTTTTTTCCTTTGACGGTAAAGCTGAGTTTGTCGGGAATTTTTATATCGGCAGACTTTTTTTCAACGATTTTACGCACTTCATCGTATGTAAAACCGCCGATTTCAACGCCGTTTACAAAGGTGTTGGGGTATGCGTCTTTGTATGTTCCGGCAACGCTCAAATAAACGGAAAGACCGATAACAACCGCAAGTGCCGAAATTGCCGCAATAAGCTTAGTTCGGTTGAATATAAATTTATTTTTCGATTTTTCTTCGTTTGTGTTATGTGTTTTTAAGATATCTTCATTCATAAAAGAATCTCCCCCAAAATTATAATTACCAGTATCTATATTATACACCATATTTCCCAAAAATCAATAGAAAAGAAATATTTTTATTCTCATACGGGACAAGGGAAGCCGATATAATTTTAATATAAGGAAATTTCGGAGAGGAGAGGCGGTATGAAGCGAAACGGTGTGACTTGGAATATGCTGGTTTTGACTGCTTCCGGAATTGTTGCGAAAACCATAGATTTTTCTTTTAAGGCGTGGTATTCTTCACGATTGGGTGAAGAGGGAATGGGAATTTTTTCTTTAGTTATGGGAATTTTCGGTGTTGTTCTTAATTTGCCATCGGCAGGAATGGGGACGGCGGTTTCACGACTTTGTTCGATGGAGCAAAGCCGAGGAAATTACGGCGCTGTTTTTCAAATTGCTAAAACTGCGGTGAAAATTGTAGCTGTGGGCGGCATTTTATGCTGTGTAATTGTATTTTTTGCTGCAAATCAAATTTCGACTTGGTATTTAAAGGATATCCGATGTGCGAAAAGTCTTGTTTGTATTGTGCCGTCGTCGGTTTTTATGGGAATTTCTTATTGCTTAAAGGGGTATTTTTATGCAAAGAGACAGGTTTTAATTCCCGCTTCGTCGGAATTCGTCGAGCAAGGCGTGAAAGTTGCGGCAATAAGTTTTTTACTGAATAAAGGGCTGGCAAAAGGCATCGAGATGGGGTGTGCCGGAGTTTGCTTGGGGCTTACGGCGGGGGAAATGTGCTCCTGTCTTTATCTGGGGGTGTGGTATCTTTGTGAAAAGAAAAATGAGGCTTGCGAGCAAAGTATGATACTTTCGATTGTGCAATTAACATTGCCTATTCTTTTGGCATCTGTCAGCTCCTCGGCTTTAAGAACTTGTGAGGACATATGGGTTGTGAGAGGCTTTAAAAAATTGGGAATGGGGGCAGAAAACGCCTTGGGAACATATGGATTGATTCAAGGCATGGTTATGCCTCTTTTGGTGTTTCCTATTACCTTGATATCCTCTTTTATGGCGCTGTTGGTACCTGAAATTTCAAGAGCGAAAGAGAACAGCCGGCTTGAGGCTTCGGTTTTAAAGGTTTATAAAACGGCGTGGTTTTTCGGCGGCTTGGTTTTTTGCATATTTTTCTTGTTTTCAAAGGAAATTGCCGCTGCGGTTTATAAAACGCAACGGGCTGCGTCTTATTTGAAAATTCTTGCGGTTCTTTGTCCGCTGATGATTATGGATTCGATTTCAACGGGAATGATGGGCGGCTTGGGCGAGCAAATGAAGCTTATGAAATACAGCCTTTTGGATAACGGAATTCGTCTTTTTATGGTATACTTTTTTCTTCCCGTATGGGGTGTGGGGGTTGTAATTGCAATGATTTTTCTCGGTAATATTATGACCTGTATATTGACGGTGAGGCGTGTGGCACAGAAAGCAAAAATTCCGATGGGCAAGATTTTGGCGGCAGACCGAGTGGCGTCATGGGTATTTACAATTATAATTATAAAAATATTGCGGCCAAAACAGCTTGATATAATGGGGTTTGCCGTGTTTTTGTTTTTAACGGCGGGCATTTATACGGTTTTGGCAATAAAAAACGGACATATTCCTTACGGAAAATGTCCGAAAATCGGTTTTGTGTGTTTTAGAGCGGGACGTCGAAATAAGGAGCAACAGCACTTGCGATAATAAAGTACAGAAGCACGGAACAGGCGTCGGTTATGGTCGTAATCAAAGGACCTGCCATAAGAGCCGGGTCAAGATGTAAAAGCTTTGCTCCCATAGGAAGAAGAGCACCCATAATTTTTGCCAAAAGAACCGTTGCCATAAGCGTAATTCCCAAAACTATAGATAAATACATATTGTGATCGTACACAAAAAATACACGAATTCCGTTTGCCAGCGCAAGGGCAAAGCCGCAAAGGAGGGCGATTGTCGCTTCCTTGCGAATAACACGGAAGAAATCACGCAGCGCTATCTCGTCAAGGGACAGGCTTCTTATAATCATAGTGGCGCTCTGCGATCCGCTGTTTCCGCCTGTTCCCATAATCATGGGGATAAAGGCAACAAGACTTGGCAAAGCCTTAAAGGCATTTTCGTAATGATTTAAAATCATTCCCGTAAAAGTGGCGGAAAGCATAAGGAAAAGCAACCAAACAATACGGTTCCTTGCGTGCTTAATTGCAGAGGTTTTGAGATATTCACCCTCGCTGGGCATAATAGCCGCCATTTTTTCAAAGTCCTCGGTGGTTTCTTCCTGAATAACATCCATAGCGTCATCGACTGTGATAATACCCACAAGTCGGCTTTCACGGTCCACAACGGGGAGGGCAAGAAAATCGTATTTGTCGAACAGCTTTGCCACAACTTCCTTATCTTCGTTTGTGTCAACGGAGAGAATGTTGGTTTCCATAAGATCACCGATTATGGCGTCGGATGGAGCCAAAAGCATCGTCCTTACGGTGATAACGCCCAAAAGGTGGCGATTGCTGTCCTTTACATAACAGGTATAGATGGTTTCCTTGTCCACACCGGTTTTGCGAATTTTGTCGAAAGCTTCCGCAACTGTCATATTTGATTTAAGGTCCACATACTCAATGGTCATCATGGAACCGGCGCTGTCATCGGGGTACTTTAAAATTTCGTTTATGGAGTGCCTTGTTTCATGAGGAGTGTGCGCAAGAATACGCTTAACGACATTTGCGGGCATTTCTTCAATCATATCAACGGTGTCGTCCACATACATTTCCGCCAAAACGGCACGAAGCTCGTTGTCGCTGAATGCGGCAATGAGCTGCTCCTGCATATCGGCATCCATAAAAGAAAAGGCTTCTGCAGCCAATTCCTTGGGAAGAATGCGGTACACCAATGGGACATCCTCGTAAGGAAGCTCAGGGAAGAGCTCCGCAATGTCAACAGGCATCATTTCAAGCAAGATGTCTCGAAGTTGGGGGAATTTTCGCTCCTTAAGAAGATTTATTATTGTGTCATAAATATTTTCATTTTCCATTTTCGGCACATCCTTTCTCAAAATATTCGTATATATTATAATACTCCCAAATTGTTGATTTGTCAAGGCAAACAGCGGAGGACAACAAAAATAGCATCAAAGAATTTTTCCTTCGATGCTATTTTAAAATCAGAAAACTAAGCCAGGGTGTCATCGGAAACAGTCCATTTTCCGTCTTTCTTTTCAAGAGTAAAGGTTGCATCCTGCGAAATTTTGTCCGCCTTATTCATAGCGTTTACCATTTCGTCCATATAACGGCTCATAAATTCGGGAAGAAGATTAGTCAACAATTCCTTTTGCTCATTTTCGTCTGTTATTGCGGCAAGAGTGTCAAGCGAATATCCCTTTTCGGTTACAATATCTGATAAAACGCTGTCAGCAATTGCGCCGTCTTCATCAAACTGCATATTTTCAAAATCGGGTGCTTTAACGGTGCAAAGAACCGTTGCTGTGTTGCCGTCTGTTTTCGTATCTTTAATTTCGTAGCTTACTGTGTCAATAATCTTTTGAACCATGTCGTTTCCGTCAATTCCGAGGGAAACTCCCATTTCGTCCTCCAAAGAGTCCATCATGGCAAGAAATTCATCGATTTCGGGAACAGAGGATATGGTTGTTGAGATGTATTCGTCAACCGCTTTTTCGATAGCGTCTTTATCGGAAATCTTTGTTGTTTCAGCTTTTTCGGATATTTTCTTTTCCTCAGAATCCTTAGCGCTGTCCTTACAAGCGGTAAATGCTGTAAGAGCGAGGCAAAGTGCCATCAATAAAGCCAAAATTTTACTTGTTTTTTTCATTTTTACCTCTCCTTTGAATTAGGATTTCAAGTAATTTTATGATACCATAAGCCGTAATATTTGTCAATACCGAGAAATAAACAGCAGAAAAATACGGTAAAATACACAAAACTGTCAGCATTTTCTTGACAGAAAGCGACTCTTGGCGTATAATGATATTTGGTGAAGAATATCTGCGGATAACCTTTGCCAAATATGAAAATAAGAGAGATATTAACCATGACTAAAGTATTTATTGACGGCAGCGCCGGAACGACAGGACTTCGTATTCACGAAAGATTATCCCAAAGAGCGGATATCGAGCTTATTGTTTTGTCCGATGAGCTCAGAAAGGATACAAATGCCCGACGAGAGGCGCTTAATCTTTCGGATATTGCTTTTTTGTGCCTTCCCGATGCGGCGGCAATCGAAGCGGTTTCCCTTGTCGAAAATAAGAATACTGCAATTATAGATACCTCCACAGCACACAGAACCGAAGACGGTTGGGAATATGGCTTTGCGGAGCTGTTCCGACGAAGAGAGCGGATTGCGGCCTCCAAACGAATTGCAAACCCCGGCTGTCACGCAAGCGGATTTATTGCCCTTGTTGAGCCGTTGGTAAGAGCCGGAATTATCCCTGCTTCTTTGGGACTTACTTGCTTCTCACTTACAGGCTACAGCGGCGGCGGCAAAAAGATGATTGCCGATTATGAAAATGACGCTCGTGACTTGAATTTGAGCGCACCGAGACAGTATGGCTTGTCGCAGAGTCATAAGCATTTACGAGAAATGGCAAAAATATCGGGAATTGAACAGCTTCCGTGCTTTGCCCCCATTGTAGGCGATTTTTACAGCGGTATGGAGGTTAGCGTTCCGCTTTTTGTCAAAGATTTAAATGGTACAATCGAGGATATTCGCAAGGCGTACCGAGAGGTATACTGCGGGAAAATTGTGCACTATGAAGAAAATGCCGACGAGGGCGGATTTTTGTCGGCAAACAAATATTCCCAAAGAGATGATATGGAAATTTCGGTTTTCGGGAATGAGGAAAGGATAATGCTTACGGCTCGGTTTGACAATTTGGGAAAAGGAGCGTCCGGGGCGGCTATCCAAAATATGAATATTTTACTGGGAGTACCCGAAGAAACGGGACTTAATGTATAACAGAAAGGTTAAAGCAAATATGAATATAATAAAGGGCGGCGTTTGTGCCGCAAAAGGGTTTAAGGCAAACGGAATTCATTGCGGAATACGGAAAAATCACACAAAGAAGGATGTTGCTTTAATATATAGTGAAAAACAAGCAAATGCGGCGGCGGTTTATACCACCAATCTTGTTAAAGGGGCGCCGCTTAAGGTGACAAAGGCACATCTTGAAAACGGAAAGGCTCAGGCGGTTATCTGCAACAGCGGAAATGCTAATACTTGCAACGCAAACGGAATTGAAATTGCCGAGCAAATGAGTCTTATTACTGCAAAAGCGCTCAATATGGAGGCAAGCGATGTAATTGTTGCGTCAACAGGGGTTATAGGTCAGCCCCTTAACATAGAACCAATAGAAAACGGAATAAATGCTCTTGCAAGCGGACTTGGCGCAGACAACGGCTTGTCGGCGGCAGAGGCAATTATGACAACGGATACCGTTCCGAAAGAGGTTGCGGTTGAATTTGTTGTCGGCGGCAAAGTGTGCCGTTTGGGCGGAATTGCCAAAGGAAGCGGAATGATTCACCCCAATATGGCAACCATGCTTGTGTTTATCACAACGGATGCGGCAATATCCTCTGAAATGCTTCAAAAGGCATTGAGCTCGGATATTGCAAATACATTTAATATGGTAAGTATTGACGGTGATACATCAACGAATGATATGGTGACGGTTTTGGCGAACGGCATGGCGGAAAATCCCGAAATTGTTGAGGATGGAGAGGATTTTGCACAGTTTATGAAAGCGCTGAATACGGTTACGGTTCAGCTTTGCCGTATGATTGCAGGTGACGGCGAGGGGGCAACCAAGCTCCTTGAATGCAAGGTGTCGGGTGCCGATACCGAAGAGATAGCAAAAACGGTGGCAAAAAGCGTTATATGTTCAAGTCTTTTAAAATCGGCAATGTTCGGTGCTGACGCCAATTGGGGCAGAGTTTTGTGTGCAATCGGATACAGCGGAGCAAAGGTTGATATTAACAAAATCGATGTGTCTTTTAAGTCGGCAAAGGGTTTGGTTGAAGTTTGCAAAAATGGTGCGGGCATAGAGTTTTCCGAAGAATGCGCAAAAGAGATTCTCTTGGAAGATGAAATCGAAATTTTGGTTAAGGTCGGCGAAGGCGGCGGCGAAGCAACTGCGTGGGGTTGTGACCTTACATATGATTATGTTAAAATTAACGGAGATTATCGTACATAATATAAACCGATACAAAATCGGAAAGGATTGTTTAAAATGCAGAACGAATTTTCAAATGCGGAGAGGGCGGAGGTCTTAACCCAAGCCCTTCCTTACATACAGAAATACAACGGGAAAGTGGTTGTTATAAAATACGGCGGGAACGCCATGATAAACGAACAGCTTAAAGAGCAGGTTATGAAAGACATAGTTCTTTTATGGCTTATCGGCGTTAAGGTTGTTTTGGTACACGGCGGTGGCCCCGAGATTAACGAGCTTATGGGAAAATTGGGAAAGAAAGCTCAGTTTGTGGACGGACTTCGTGTAACGGATAAAGAAACCGTGGATATTGTTCAAATGGTTCTTGCGGGAAAGGTGAATAAATCCTTGGTAAATCTTCTTGAAACCAAAGGCGGCAAGGCGATGGGAATTTCCGGTATGGACGGACGGTTGATTGAAGCGAAGATCAAAAATGAAAAGCTGGGTTTTGTTGGCGAAATTACAGAGGTTAACATAAAACCCGTTGAAGATTTGCTGGAAAAGGGCTATATCCCCGTAATATCAACAATTGGCTGTGATAAAGAGGGGAATACTTATAACATTAACGGCGATACTGCGGCGGCTTATGTTGCGGGAGCGCTGGGAGCAGAGCGACTTATTATGATGACTGATGTTGCCGGAATTTTAAGGGACAAGGATGATTCGAGCACGCTTATCCATGAAATAAATCTTTCGGAGGCAAAAGAGCTTTTTGACAGCGGCGTTATTTGCGGCGGAATGATTCCCAAGGTGGATTGCTGTATCGAAGCAATCCATAAGGGAGTAAAGAAGGTTATTATTATGGACGGCAGAGTTTCACACTCCATTCTTATGGAGCTTCTTACAAATGAAGGTGCGGGAACTATGGTGACAGGAGATAAATAATGGATATTATAGCAAAAGACGAAAAATATGTTGCAAATACATATAAAAGATTTCCCGTGGCAATTGTTTCGGGAAAGGGCTCTGTTTTGAAAGATGAAACAGGAAAAGAATATATTGATATGGGCTCCGGTATAGGAGTAACCGCTTTCGGTATTTCCGATGACGAGTGGAAGGCGGCAATTGTGGCGCAGCTTGACGCTGTTCAGCATACCTCAAATCTTTACTATACTTCGCCTTGTGCGCAATTGGCAAGTGTGCTTTGCCAAAGAACCGGTATGAAAAAGGTGTTTTTCTCCAATTCCGGAGCGGAGGCGAACGAATGTGCCATAAAGGCGGCGAGAAAGTATGCGGCAGATAAAAAGGGTGAGGAATATCAAACGATAATTACTCTTAAAAACAGTTTCCACGGAAGAACCGTTACCACTTTGGCGGCAACGGGACAGGATAAGTTTCACAAAGATTTTGCGCCGCTTACAAAGGGTTTTGTTTACGGTGATGCCAATGATTTGGAAAGCATAAAGAAATTGGCAAAAGAGTGTAAAACTGCGGCAATTATGATAGAGTGTGTCCAGGGCGAGGGCGGAGTTATTCCAATGAACCGTGATTTTGTATGCGGTCTTTGGGAGTTTGCAAACGCCGAAGATATACTTTTTGTTGTTGATGAAGTTCAGACGGGTAACGGAAGATGCGGTGAGCTTTATGCTTATATGACATACGGGGTACAGCCCGATATTGTTTCCACGGCAAAGGGACTCGGCGGCGGACTTCCGTTGGGCGCAACGCTGTTTGGCGAAAAAACGGAAAAGGTTCTCGGATTCGGCGACCACGGCTCAACCTTTGGCGGAAATCCCGTGTGCTGTGCAGGGGCGTTAAGTATTGTAAACCGTATCGATGATGACTTTTTAAAGGAAGTAAGAGAAAAGAGCGATTATATCTTCAGTTCTTTAAAGGACGCCAAGGGCGTTAAGGGAGTCAGCGGTATGGGGCTTATGATTGGAATTGAAACTCAAAGAGAAGCTCAAGAGGTTATTGCGGAGTGTATGGAAAAAGGCGTTTTGTGCCTTAGCGCCAAAACCAAGGTAAGACTTTTGCCGGCTCTTAATATACCGTTTGAGACTTTGAAAAAAGCTGTTGATATCATTAAAGAAGTATGTGCCAAGGAGGCGTA
Organism: uncultured Oscillospiraceae bacterium; assembly: GCA_964612315.1. Classification (GTDB taxonomy): domain Bacteria; phylum Bacillota; class Clostridia; order Monoglobales; family Monoglobaceae; genus SIG454. Next base: position 11,470 of record CAZTEA010000008.1, read on the forward strand.
GAATATGAATCTCAAAGGAAGAAGTTTTTTAAAGCTTTTGGATTTTACACCGGAGGAGATAGACGGATTGTTAAATCTTGCGGCAGAGCTTAAAGCCAAAAAAAAGGCAGGGTTGTCGCACAGACTTTGCGAGGGTAAAAATATTGCGCTGATTTTTGAAAAAACCAGCACCAGAACCCGCTGTGCATTTGAGGTTGCCGGAGCGGATTTGGGTATGCATCCTGTTTATCTTGACCCGTCAGGCTCGCAAATCGGTAAAAAAGAGAGTATTGCCGATACGGCGAGGGTGCTTGGCAGAATGTTTGACGGTGTTGAATACCGTGGCTTCGGACAAGAAATTGTCGAAGAGCTTTCCGAGTATGCGGGTGTTCCCGTTTGGAACGGCCTTACAAACGAGTTCCATCCGACTCAGATTTTGGCGGATTTCCTTACAATCAGGGAGCATTTCGGAGGATTGCAGGGAAAAACTTTGGTTTATATGGGTGATGCCAGATATAATATGGGAAATTCCTTAATGGTGGGATGTGCCAAAATGGGAATGAATTTTGTTGCCTGTGCGCCGAAAAAATATTTCCCCGATTCGGCTTTGGTTGCGGAATGTGAAAAGATTGCCGCACAAACCGGAGCAACTCTTAAATTTATTGAAGACCCGATGAAAGCCACCAAAGGCGCAGATGTTATTTATACGGATGTGTGGGTGTCCATGGGCGAGCCGGCGGAGGTTTGGAAAGAGCGAATCGATGACCTTTCCCCGTATCAAGTAAATAAAAAAATTATGGAAAATGCCGGAGAGCAATGCCGATTTATGCATTGTTTGCCTGCTTTTCACGATTTAAAAACCACAACGGGCAAAGAAATTTACGAAAAGTTCGGCATAGATTGTATGGAAGTTACCGACGAGGTGTTTGAAAGCTCACAGTCAATCGTGTTTGACGAAGCCGAAAATCGTATGCATACAATAAAAGCCGTTATGGCGGCTACGCTCGGATAATAAAAGGCACTTGCTTTTGCAAGTGCCTTTATGTTATTCTTCCGGAATGCACGTTTTTAAAATTCCCTTGTAAACTTCTTTTGAATGTTCCTTAAAATATTTCACAACCGCTTCTGCCTGAGCCTTAGCGCCCGCATTAAGAGATAATTCGAACATAGGCGTATGCTCCTCCATAAAAGTCAGCCTTGCGGCAAAGTCTTTGTGATTTAAGGGAAGTACCTCGCCGTACACAGCGTTTGGAGCGGACAAAGTATCGTATTTTCGCTTTCCGATTGCATCGTCAATCCGCTTTTGTATACTTTTCGGAAAACGCTCGCCGAGCAGCTCGATTGCCTTTTGCCCTGCCTTGGTCAGCGTATAGCATTGCTCGTTTTTATAATAGGTTTTTTCGATATATTTGTCCGCAACAAGCTCGGAAAGAGCCGCTGCCGCATCGAAAAAACTCATAATATCTTTATCC
>CAZTEA010000009.1:0-12812 GCA_964612315.1 uncultured Oscillospiraceae bacterium
ATATCATAAAATATGATTTTTATCAATACAGAATTTCCTGCCGGGAGGGTAGGGGGTCATTTATATTATAATAAAAAAGGAAGCCGATGTGGCTTCCTTTTTTAGCAATTTTCAAATGCTTGTTTTAAATCTTTGATAATGTCGTCAACATTTTCAATTCCCACCGAAAATCTGATTAAATCAGGGGAAACACCGGCTTCAAGGAGCTGTTCATCCGTAAGCTGACGGTGGGTGTGGCTTGCAGGATGAAGCAAGCAGGTTTTTGCGTCGGCAACATGGGTTACAATGTTTGCAACCTTTAAACTGTCCATAAATTTGATGGATTTTTCTCTGCCGCCTTTAAGAGCGAATGATAAAACTCCGCAAGTTCCGTTCGGCATATATTTCTTTGCCAAATCGTGATATTCGTCACCTTCTAAGTCCGCATAATGAACCCATTGAACTTTTTCGTGATCCTTAAGAAATTTCGCAACCTCCAAAGCATTTTTGCAATGTCTTTCCATTCTTACGGCAAGCGTTTCAAGACCGAGATTCAAATAAAAGGCGTTTTGAGGAGATTGAATAGAACCCAAATCACGCATAAGTTGCGCTGTTGCTTTGGTGATATACGCTCCTTTTCCGAATTTTTCGGCATAAGTTATTCCGTGGTAGGAATCGTCGGGAGTTGTAAGGCCGGGGAATTTATCGGCATATTTAAGCCAATCGAAATTTCCGCTGTCAACAATACAGCCGCCGACGCCCGCAGCGTGACCGTCCATATATTTTGTGGTGGAATGAGTAACGATATCCGCACCCCATTCAAAGGGGCGGCAGTTTACGGGAGTTGCAAAAGTGTTGTCAACGATAAGCGGAACTCCGTGAGAATGCGCCAAACGAGCAAATTTTTCAAAATCGAAAACCGTAACTGTCGGATTGGTAATGGTTTCGCCGAATACCGCCTTTGTGTTGGGTTTAAAATATTTTGCAAGTTCTTCTTCCGGAAGAGTTTGGTCGATAAATGTGCACTCGATTCCCATTTTTTTCATTGTTACTGCGAACAGATTGTATGTACCGCCATATATTGAAGAGGAAGCGATAAAATGGTCGCCGGCTTCACAAATGTTGAAGAGTGCATAAAAGTTTGCGGCTTGTCCCGATGAAGTAAGCATTGCCGCAACGCCGCCTTCCATGGAGCAGATTTTTGCCGCAACACAGTCGTTTGTGGGGTTTTGAAGTCGTGTATAGAAATATCCAGAGGCTTCCAAATCAAAAAGCTTTCCCATTTCGTCGCTGGTATCGTACTTAAAAGTTGTGCTTTGATAAATAGGAAGCTGTCGAGGTTCTCCTTTTGAAGGCTTGTAACCCTCGTGAATACATTTTGTTTCGGGTTTCATAAAATCCATCCTTTCCCGTAATTACTTTGCTTTATATAATACTACTTTTTATGAAAAAAGTCAAGCAAACTATAGATTTTTTCGTAATAATGTGTTATACTGTCAGTATTAAAAAATTACATAAAGAGGAATTATGAGAATCGATAAATTATTGTGTTCGGTTGGAACGGGCACTCGAAGCGAAATTAAAAAAATGATAAAATCAGGGGCGGTTACCGTTGCGGGGCGGGATAAAATCCGACCTGAGGACCATGTAGACCCCTTTAAAGACAAGGTGTTTGTTAACGGAAAAGCCGTTGAGTATAAAGAGTTTGTTTATTTGATGATGAACAAACCCGCAGGCTATGTAAGCGCAACCTTTGATAAAAGACTTCCAACGGTAATCGACCTTGTGCCGCAAGAATATTTGCATTTTGACTTATTTCCGGCAGGGCGGCTTGATATAGACACGGAGGGGTTCTTGCTGCTTACGAATGACGGGCAAACCACTCATAATATTCTTTCGCCCAAGAAGCATATACCAAAAACCTATTACGCCAAAATTTCGGGTGAGGTTAACGAGGACGATGTTTCAGCGTTTTTGACGGGCGTGGATATCGGCGAAGAAAAATTAACAAAACCTGCAGAATTAAAAATTCTTTCAAAAGGGAATGTTTCGGAGATTGAGCTTACCTTAACCGAAGGGAAGTTCCATCAGGTTAAGAGAATGTTTGAGGCTGTCGGCAAGGAAGTAATTTATTTAAAGCGCATCAAAATGAACGGGCTTTCTCTTGATGGCAATTTGAAATTGGGCGAAGCTCGGGAGCTTTCAAGCGAGGAGATTCGGTTTTTAAAGGAGGGAACGGTAAAATGAATGTAATACCACGAGCTGCGGCAATTAACGACCTTTCTGGGTTTGGCAGGGTGTCTTTGACGGAGGCTATTCCCGTTATGTCTGCAATGGGCATTGAGGTTTGTCCGCTTCCGACTGCCGTGCTTTCCACTCATACATATAAATTTGAAGATTATACTTTTTGCGATATGACGGAGGAAATGCCGAAAATTATTGAACATTGGGAAAAACTCGGTCTGGAATTCGATGCGATTTTCAGCGGATATCTCGGCTCAAAGGGACAAATTGATATTGTGGGTGATTTTATCGAGCGATTTGGCAAAAATTCGTTGGTGGTTATTGATCCCGTTATGGGTGATAACGAGCTTTGCGACACTCAAATGGTGTACTCGAAAAGAATGGCGGAAATTGTTGACGGAATGAAGGGACTTGTTAAAAAAGCCGATGTTATTACTCCAAATGTGACCGAGGCGTGCTTGCTTTTGGGAACGGAGTATATAAATCATCCTCTGTCCAATGAGGAACTTTGTAAACTAATGAAAGAGCTTTCGGAGCTTGGCGTTGATAAAATTGCGGTAACCAGCGTGATGACAGGTGAAAATGAAATGTCCGTCGGGGTTTACGATAAAAGCGAGAACCGTTTTTATAAAATCGACTGCGGCTTTGTAAACCGACCGTTTCACGGTACGGGAGACATTTTTACCGGCGCGCTCACGGGGGCGCTTCTTAAAGGGGAGAGCTTTGTTCGGGCGGCAAACATAGCGGTCGGCTTTGTTCGGGAGGCAATTGCGCAAACGGTTGTCCATCCCGAAATTAAAATTGAAAACGGCGTTTTGTTTGAACCCGTTTTGGCATCTTATTTTTCAAAAGAAACTTATGAAAATTTTGTTACGGAAATACAGAATATAAAAAACGGGTGATTTTCACCCGTTTTTTTTATATTCTGTATTTACTTCGCTGTATTTTGCGCCATTGACGAGGCGACATTCCCGTTTTCCTTTTGAAAAAATCGCTGAAATATGCCTGAGAGGAAAATCCGCAGGACAGACCGATTTCTTCAATGGAATTTTCTGTGATTTCAAGCATTTTCTTTGCGGTAGAAAGCCGAACTTCCTGTAAATATTGACAAGGAGTTTGCTTTGCGATGCTTTTAAAAAGTCTGTGAAAATAAACGGGACTTAAATTTACTGTTTTTGCGATTGAAGCCAGCGTAAGAGGTTCTTGGTAATTTTCGTCGATATATTTTTTTGTCCGAAGGACAAGGTGTTCCGAGGAGTCGATTTGGGCAAGGTTGTTTTCGGCTTCAGAGGAAAGAGCATACAAAAGCTTATAGAACATATATGTTATAAATAATTGGGATTGGTCGGTTTCCTTATGCAAAGCGTCCGACAGGGCGTTTACGATTTCTATGTATTTATTTTCGTCCGTAACCTTGAGAAAATCGGGAAGATTTTCAAGGCATTTTTGTATATATCGGTCGAATACTTCTATATGAAGATAAGCGGCGCTGAAATGGAGGCGGCTGTGGCGGAGCTGTCCGGGTTTTGCCACAAGAATACTGCCTCGTTTTATATCGTAACAGGTTTGATTTATGTATGAAGTGCCTCCGTCGTTTAAAAAATTTCCACTTCAAAGCAATTAACCGTTCGGTCTGCCGTAAGCTCGTTTTTGTTAAGCTTTATATTGTGGCGGCTGTGGAAATATCCGCTTTTAATGATTTTGAATGCCGATAAGGTTTCCATTTTTATCTCCAAAAAGTTAAAAAATCTAAAGAATATGGTAAGAAATCGTATTGAATTTTCCTTTATATTATGGCATTATAGCATTATGAGAAAGAATTGTCAATGTTAAAATTTATAAAAGGAGGGTGTGAAATGAAAAAATTTGAAATTCAAGGTCACGAGCCGAGTTTTCTTCCTGACGGAGAGTGGAAATTGGCGTGGAGTGATGAGTTTGACGGAGACAGCCTTGACAGAAGCAAGTGGGACTTCAGACTTCATATGGGTGGCAAGCGCCACAGCTGCTGGATTGAGGACGCAATTTCCGTTGAAAACAGCAATTTAACATTTCACCTTGCGGAAAAAGACGGAAAGTATTACTCTTCGGCTCTGCAGACAGGCGTAAATTACACGGACAAGCCCAACGGTGAAAGTAAGAATACAAAAGCCAAATTTTCTCACAGATACGGATATTATGAATGCCGCTGCAAGCTTCAGAAGGAATTTCCGTGGTGGAGTGCTTTTTGGATTCAGTCGGCGAATGTTGCGCTTTTGGACGACCCGAAAGAAGCGGGGGTTGAGAACGATATTATGGAAAGCTTTTCACCGGGAAATATTATTCCTCAAATGAATCATTGGAACGGCTATGGCGAAAATCATAAATGTATAAATTCGGCAGGTCTTGACCATTGGACCTCCGGCGCAGACGAAATTCCGATATCTCTTGACGAGTTTCACAGATTCGGACTTAAATGGGACAAAACGGGATATACCTTTTATGTTGACGGAGTTGTTTGCGGAAAGAAAATCGAAGAGCCTGTATCGGAGGTTGAGCAGTTTATTTTGCTTACAACGGAATGCAAAGGTGAAAGAGGTCCGATAGACGGCTATACAGGGCCTATGGAGTTTGAAAGCGGTATAAAAGATGAATTTGTCGTAGATTATGTGCGTGTGTTTGATGAGGTGGAATAAGTATGAAGATAACATGGCTTGGGCAAGCGGGACTTTTGTGTGAAACCAAAGGGCTTAAGATAATTATTGACCCTTATTTGTCAAACAGCGTCGAGAAAATAAATTCGAAAAATTTTCGCCGTTGTCCGATTGATGAGAGCTTTTGGCAAATTGTTCCCGATATTATTGTGCTGACTCACAATCATTTGGACCATACAGATCCCGAAACTCTCGACCACTATTTAAAAAGCGACGGAAACATAACGGTTTTGGCTTCCAAAAACGCATGGGATACCGTGCGTCAATATGGTAGAGACCATAACTATGTGATGTTTAATGAGGGGACGGTTTGGACACAAAACGGCATAAAATTTACGGCGGTTTTTGCGGAACATTCCGATGATTATGCAATAGGCGTAATTATTGAGAGCGAAGGAAAGAAATATTATGTCACAGGGGATACGCTTTATAATGAAAAGATATTTTCTTCCGTTCCGAGTGGAATTGATGTGGTTTTTCTTCCTGTTAACGGAGTGGGCAACAATATGAATATGCAAGATGCCGCATATTTTGCCGAACGAATCGGAGCAAAGTCGGCTGTGCCGTTACATTTCGGGCTGTTCGACGAAATAAATCCGAAAGAGTTTGGCTTTAAGAGGAGTATTATCCCTGAAATTTATAAAGAAATTAATATAGGAGAGTAAAAAATGAAAGTAACGGATATTAAATGTTTTACGGTTGATTGCTTCAGAACAAATTGGGTATTTGTTAAGGTTTATACGGACGAGGGAATTGATGGCGTCGGTGAAGCAACATTGGAATACAAAGAAAAAGCTTTGTGGGGTGCGGTTGAACATATAAAGGAATATCTTGTGGGAGAAAATCCGCTTGATATCGAAAAGCATTGGCATCATGTTTACCGTGACGCTTATTGGCGAGGCGGAGCGGTTTTGATGTCGGCTTTGTCTGCTGTTGAAATGGCACTTTGGGATATTTTGGGCAAGAGCCTTAATGTTCCCGTTTATCAGCTCCTGGGCGGAAAGCTTAATGACAAAGTGAGAATATATGTAAACGGCTGGTTTGCAGGAGCAAAAGAGCCTGAAGAATTTGGGCAGAAAGCGAAAGAAGCGGTTAAAAAGGGTATAACCGCAATGAAGTGGGATCCTTTCGGAAAAAGCTATCTTAATATTTCCAATGCCGACTTGGACAAAGCCCTCAGATGTGTTGCGGCTGTTCGTGAAGCTGTTGGAGACAAAGTGGATTTGCTTATTGAAGGACATGGAAGATTTAATATTCCCACAGGTATTAAAATCGCAAAAGAGCTGGAACAGTTTAAGCCTATGTTCTTTGAAGAACCGACTCCTCCGGACAGCTTAGAGGCGTTAAAAGCCGTTAAGGATAAATCGCCTGTGGCAATTTCCGCCGGAGAAAGACTGTATACCAGATGGGATTACAGAAGAATGTTTGATATGATGGCGGCAGACTACATTCAGCCCGATATTTCTCATGCGGGCGGACTTATGGAGCTTAAAAAGATTGCGGCGGAAGCGGAATGCAGATATATTCCTTTTGCTCCGCATAATCCTTCCGGCCCTGTTGCCAATGCGGCAACGCTTCAGCTGGCGGCAACTTGCCCGAATTTTGAAATTCTTGAAATTATGTATAGCGATGTTGAGTGGAGAAAGGATGTAACCGACGAAAAGCTTACCTACAAAGACGGTTATATTGAAATCCCGCAAAGACCGGGCCTTGGTATAAACATTAACGAAGATGAATGCTTGAAGCATCCGTATAAGCCGCATACATTAAGACATTATACGGGAGCTTTGACGGATATTCGTCCGGCAAAAACCGAATTTTATTTTTAAGGAGGATTTATAATGAAAACAGTTCTTGTAACAGGTGCGTGCATCAATACGGGTGTTGCAATTGTGGAAAAGTTTGCGTCCTTGGGATGCAATGTGATTTTTACGGGCAGAGATTGCGAAAAAGTTCATTGTGCGGAAAAGGCATACAGAGAGAAGTTTCCCGATGTTACGATAATCGGATATCATATCGATTCGCTGACTGACGAGGGAAAGGTTGACGAACAATCGGTTGAGCAATTGTTTGCAGATTTGGACAGCAAAGGCTTATTCGTTGAGACTTTGGTGTTAAATGCCGCCGACCAAGGCTTGGGCATAAAGATTTTTGAAAATCCCCTTTCGGATTTTATGCGGGTTATAAATACCAATATGGTATGGAATTATTGCTTGTGCGAGCAGGCGGGCAGAAGAATGAAGGAGAACGGCGGAGGAAATATAGTTTTTGTTAATTCAAATACCGCCTACAGGGCAATTCCGGACAGAATTGCATATTCCGCATCAAAAAGCGGTGTTCTCGGAATGATGAGAGCTATGGCGCTTGATTTGGGAAAATACAATATAAGAGTTAATGCTGTTCTTCCCGGTATGATAAAAACAGACCGCTGGGAGAAAAATCCCGAATTTTATAAAAATGTTCCGTCACGATTCACTCCTTTGGGTGAGGTTGCCGTGGGAGAGGATATTGCGGATGCGGTTTGGTATTTTGCGGCTAATGCCAAGAATACTACCGGAGCGGAGCTTACGGTAGACGGCGGAAACACAATTCAGCTGTATCCGGTTATTCCCGAAAAGTAAACAGAGAATAAGGCGTTCCTTAATAAGTGAGTTTTCACAAATTGAGGGCGTCTTATTTTTTTGTTTTTAAAAGGTGTCCTTTTTATGACACAATAGCGGCGCTATAATTAAGTCATAGAAAGGCGGTAATACTTATGAAAAGATTACAAACATTATTCAAAATGACAGTTTTTGCGGGAATCATAATAATTTTGGGAACAGCCGGAGCATCGGATTTGGAAAGGCTCGGTATAGAAGATGCAATATGGCAAATTGTGTTGGGCGGCATTTTAACCGTAAGCGGAAGCTTGGGACTTCGGGCGGCGAAAGCGAAAAAAATCAGACGATGCAATCAGCGGTGCAAAAAAATAAAGCTCAACAATCGCCGAGAGCTGACGAGTGCGGCGTAAGGGGGAGAGAGAATGAAAGGGTATCATACACAGGACGGTTATATGGGATATGTTATGGGTGAATATATGCTCTTTGCGTCGGAAAGCGATTATATCGAGTATATGGAATAAAATAGGACTGCAAGCATAACGCTTGCAGTCCTCAGCTTTATATTTTGAAAAACTCAAAAAGCTCTCCGAAATTGTATCCGCCAATAATTTTATTTTTGTATTCTTTGTAGGTTTCACGGTTGGCGGTTCGCAAAGTGGGAGAGGTTACCCCGGTAATGTGTGAAAAATATGTTTCTATATACGCTCCGAAAATATCACAGCCACGGATAATTTCGCCGTCAATCGGGCAAAACTCGTTTTGATTGTATTTTGCGTTAATTTCATCGCTTGCGGTAATTGAAATTTTGCCGTCAACACAGATTTTGCTGGCAAATTCGTCTTGAGTGAAATAGGATAGTTCCTTTTGCCATTCCTTGGGGATAAGCGGAAAGATGGTTTCGTGCATCTGGACATCTTCGATTTCCTTTATAAGCTCGTCCAAACCCTCAACCGAATTTTTCACGGGGGAAACAATGTCTCGGGTTAAAACCTCGGGAACATCATGGAAAAGTCCGCCGAAAAAGTTGTTGGTGCAACGGGTTTCGCACGCTTTAATTTCAAGGGAACAAAGATAGGAAAGTACCGCAACAATAAGCATATGACCCATAACCGAAGTGGCGGGCAGGCGTGGGGTTTTTGACCACCTTTGCTGAAATCTGAGCTGTCCCAACAGATTGGTTACGCCTTTTAAATTTTCGTTTCGTGAAAATTCCTTGAAATACGGAAGTGAATTAAAACTCTCCAGCTTTAATTGGATTTCACGGTGAGTTTTGTCGATTCCGTAATAAGTGGAATTTCCGGCATATATTATGTCAAACTCCCATTTGGTGGCAAGATAATGTGCACTTTCCAAAAGCTTCTTTTCCGAAGCGGAAAAATCTGGGTTTCGGTAATATTCTTTAAATCTTTCGAAAAATCCTCCCGAAATATCTTCCAAATTCGACTGGAGAGAAGAAATAACCCAGCTGTTTATTTGGTCGCCCTTTTCAGCCATAAGACGATGGAAAACAGGGGGTTTAATATCGGTTAAAACCAGTCGGTGCAAAAATTCGAAAATACATCCCTCACAAAGGCGAAGGCGGTCGATTTCTTTGGCGTCCTTTGCCAAAATATAGGCATAAAGCATTTTATGTGCTTGCTTGTCCAGCTCCGTAAACCCTCTTGAAGGGCGGATGTGGTCGTTCCATCGCTCAATCGAGCCTGCGTCAAAAATAAATTCAATAAGAGATTTTTTAATCATTTCAAAAACTCCCTTCCGATTGTCATAAGACCATTATACATCACATAAGCGAAAAATTCAATTATATATTGACTAATTTTAAAAAATATTGTAAAATATATGGTGTTATATTATGCCTTTCGGAGGTGGATATTTTGAGTGGAAAAAGATTCAGAAAAAGGCTTTTCGGATATAAAAAATCCGATGTTTACGACTATTTGAGAGAGCTTGATGAGCAATACAGAGATGAAATAAAGGAAAAAGACGGAGAAATCGCAAAGATAAACGGTGAGAAAATGCTTCTTGAGGATAAGTACGAAGAACTTCAAAGCAAGAGAGAGGTTATTGTGTCCCTGCTTGAGAAGGCTCATATTGAGGCGGCGGGAATTGTTTCCGAGGCAAAAGGCGAAGCGGACAAAATTAAGGAAGACGCAAACCGTGCGGCAGTTGAAATGAAAAAGAATGCCGAGGCGGAAATTGAGGACAAAAAGGCGGAGGCTAACCGTGAAATCGAGCTGAAACGCCGAGCGCTTCGCAATATGTATGAAACCGAGAGCCGCAATATAGAACATCTCAGACAAGAGGTGCTGAGCCTGAGGAGAAATTCTTTGGAGGCAATTACTGCCTTTGAAAAGGAACTGAGCCATGTGGAAGAGCGTTTGGGCTATAAGGAAAAGACTGCGGGCGAGGCGATAGGAGATCTTCGCCGAGGCGGCAGGGTTGAAACATTTAAAGATGTTAAAATACCGATTAAGGTGATAAGACGGAAGAGTGATGCAATATAATATTTTAAAATATATTTTAAAGCAAAGAGGGATCGCAATGAAAAAAGTATTGGTTTCGTTGATGATTGTTATAGCGTTGGTAAGTTCGGTGATTTTTGCTCAAGAACCCGAGCTGAATATTATTTTACCCGTCGGTGATGTCAGCGAATCGGGATATAGGGCATACGGCGTTTTTGATATGGACGGAAATGTGGTTGAAGCGAGCGGTAAGCGTGAAGGCTTTTCCATGTATGCGGAGGCGTTGCCTCATAGCTATGATTCAAGGGATTTCGGATATATAACCTCCGTTAAAAATCAAGGCACTTTCGGTACTTGCTGGGCTCATGCCTTTGTGGCTTGTGCGGAAGCAGGTATGGTTAAAAAAGGATACGAAGAGGATTTTGATAACTATTCGGAGCTTCACTTATCGTATTTTTATCATAAGCGAAACGAGGCTTTGGGTGATGGGGCTGATGATATAAGCGGTCAGCACGGATATTTCGGCGGCGGAAACGGTATTTATGCGGCAAGATTTGCGGAAAATTATCAAGGCTTGGCGGTTGAATCCGATTTTCCGTACAGCAATGCGACAAGCTCGTCTGATTTTTCCATAGATGAAAGTATGAGATTTAAGTCGGATATCCGTCTTAATTATTACGGACGGCTTGAAAGTGCCGAGGATACCAAGCGTGCAATTATGGAATACGGTGCGGTATCCATTTCTTATTACAGTAACGGAAGCAATTTATCCGCTAAAAACGGGTATTACCAAAATGTGCAAACAACCACTAACCATGAGGTTGCGGTTATCGGCTGGGACGATAATTTTTCAAAGGAGAATTTTAAAGCAAATCGCCGTCCGACAAATGACGGAGCGTGGTTGATTAAGAACAGCTACGGAAAGGGATACGGCGATGACGGTTATATGTGGCTTTCTTATGAAGATACCTCTGTAACTTATGGATGTTTTTATGATTTTGAGCCGATGGGCGATGAAAATAAAGTGTATAGCTATAACGGTGGCTTGGCAAATATTATGTGGGGCGTTCCCGTTGCCAATGTATTTCGTGCAAGCGAAGACGAAACTCTGATTTCCGTGGGATTTGAATCCATAACAGGCAATGTTGCTCCGGAAATGTATCAGGTCTTGGTTTATGTGTCGGACACAAAGCCGACCTCACCGCAAGACGGTACTTTGGTGGGCGAAATGACGGGTTCGATTATGTATGACGGATTTAACAGAGTGTTTCTTGATGAACCGGTGGAGCTTAATGAGGGACAGTATTTTTCCGTTATAGTTCAGCAGGTTTCTTCAAGCGGACAAAACGCCTGTGCAACTATTGAGTGCGGAGCGGATTTTTCCGCAAATAACGGGGAAAGTTATGCTTATTTAAACGGAAAATGGGTTGATATCAACGGATATGTTGTATCGGGATATGAGCTTAAAAACGCAACCGTTAAGGCTTATACAAAAACAAATACGGCAACCGTTACCTTTAACACTCGGACAGATGAAGAGATACCACCGCAGACCGTTGCCGTTGGCAAGCGTATTAGTAGACCGAGTACCCCAACTTACGACGGTTATGAATTCTTGGGTTGGTATACGAATAATACGGTAACGGAAAAATGGAATTTTTCAAAACCGGTTGACCACGATATGGTGCTTTACGCAAAGTGGGCAAAGCCGCAAGGAGTGAATTTAAGAATTTCGTCCGAGTATTTTAACACTGCCTACAGCCCCACAATCAGAGTAGACGGGACTAATGTAAAGGATTATACCTTATATTTCTTGGTTGACGGAGCAATTTATTCCAAGTCTCAATTGATGGATTCCTCTTGCTTTGGAAAGTGGTACAGCTATGGCGCACCGCTGGGAAGCTATGCGGTTTACGCAGAAGCAACGGGGCTTAACTGGGAGGAAATAACCAGCAAGCAAATGGCATTTACCGTAACCGAAGAGCCGAAGCTCAGCGTTACGGAGGGAAGAATAAATATTATTAACATACCGAAAGATGGAGCGGATTTATACATTGCCGAATACGATGAAAACGGAGCGGTAATTAAGGTAGATAAAAGACCGTATACCTCTGCGACGGAGTATAAGCTTATTACTTTGCCGAGCAATTTGAAAAATCCCAGATACTTTTTGTGGAAAAACGGAACAAACGAGCCTCTTTGCGATGATAAATAATGTCGGATTTTGGTGACAAACATAGAAAAGTTACATATTATATAATGTGGACTGATATAAGTTCTCCCTGATTTAAGGGAGAAGAAAGGAGGCAAAGGCCCATGGAAATATATCTTGATAACAGTTCGACAACAAAGATGTATGACGAGTGCGTTGACAAAATGTGCTTTGTCATGCGTGAAAATTACGGCAACCCTTCATCTCTGCACAGACGGGGAATGGAGGCGGAAAAACTTATAAGGTATGCAAGGGAAACAATCGGAAATGCCCTAAGGGTAAATTCAAACGAAATTTTCTTTACCTCCGGCGGAACGGAATCGGATAATTTTGCCATTCGAGGAGTGGTTAAGGCAAACAGAGGAAATCATATTTTAACCACGGCGGTTGAACATCCTGCGGTGCTTTCCACCTTGGAATATTTAAGCGAAAGAGGTTATAAAGTCGAAAGAATTCCCGTTAACAAAGACGGAGCGGCGGATTTAAGCGCTTTTTCGAAAATGGTGCGCCATGACACGGTTTTGGTTACGGCAATGTTCGTAAATAATGAAATCGGTGCAATTCAACCGATTTCGGAAATGAGCAAAATTTATAAAAATAAAAATCCGAAGGGCATTTTCCATGT
>CAZTEA010000010.1:0-12726 GCA_964612315.1 uncultured Oscillospiraceae bacterium
GGGTGGATTATAAATTCAAATTTTCGATTTCTTCAAAGCTTCGCTGAGCGAATTTTGACGCTTTTTCTTTTTTGTCTTTTATTCTCATTCCCAAATCCTCGAAAATTCCGAAATTGACATTCATAGGCTGAAAATTTGTTATCGCTTTGTTGGAAACATAGTTTGCAAGAGCGCCAAGGGCGGTTTTGCTGCTGAAAACCACTTCGTCTTTACCGAGAATTTTTCTTGCGGCACAAATTCCGGCAACCATTCCCGAGGAAGCGGATTCAATGTAACCTTCAACTCCCGTGATTTGCCCTGCAAAGTAAATTTTGGGGTGCTTTTCCATGGCGTAAGTGTTTGAAAGAAGGACGGGCGAATTTATATAGGTGTTTCTGTGCATAACTCCGTATCTTACAAATTCGGCATTTTCCAAGCCACCGATAAGGCTGAATACACGCTTTTGTTCGCCGAATTTAAGGTGGGTTTGAAAGCCAACGATATTGTAAAGTGTTCCGCTTGCATTGTCTTGGCGAAGCTGAACCACGGCGTATGGGCGGCTGTCGTCGTGAGGATTTGTAAGGCCTACGGGTTTTAGCGGTCCAAAACGCATTGTATCCTCGCCTCGCTTTGCCATAACTTCGATGGGCATACAACCTTCGAAAACTTTGGGGTCGTCTATGCCCTCATGAAGATTGGCGGTCTGTGCCTCGGTAAGCTCTCGCCAAAAATGAAGATATTCTTCTTTGTTCATGGGACAGTTAATATAATCGTCTCCGCCTTTTTGGTATCTTGCTCCTTTAAATGCCTTATTCATATCTATACTGTCGTATGTCACAATCGGGGCTGCGGCATCAAAAAAGTGCAGATAATCGTTTCCTGTAAGTCTTTGAATTTCGGAAATTATGCCATCCGATGCAAGAGGACCTGCGGCAATGATTGTGTATTCATCCTCGTTGATTTTTGTAACCTCGCCGTATTTTACGGTGATTTTCGGATGCGATTTGATTTTTTCGGTAACCATTTTCGAAAAACCTTCTCTGTCCACAGCCAAAGCGCCCCCTGCCGGAACTTTTGTGCAATCTGCGCATTCCATAATAAGTGAACCGATTTTCCTCATTTCTTCTTTCAAAAGACCAACAGCGTTTAAAATTCCGTCAGCTCGAAGAGAGTTACTGCAAACGAGCTCGGCAAAATCCGAATTTTTGTGAGCGGGGCTGTATTTTTCGGGCTTCATTTCCCAAAGCTCCGTATCAATCCCTGCTTGAGCAATTTGCCATGCGGCTTCACAGCCGGCAAGACCGGCTCCTATAACTTTAATTTTCATATCAAATCTCCTTTAAAATATCCAGCAGTTAAACCAGTTAAGTATATTTTTAACATATGCGTCAGATACCTTGCTTCCCGTTAAAACAGGATAGAAAAGTATAAACGAAACAATACATAAAACGCAGAATACTGCGACTAAGTATATGAACTTTGGGGTATGCTTTATAAGTTCTTTTGCGGAATAAACAATAAGCATAATCATAAAAGGTACAGAGGCGAAAAAGTGGTAAATAAATGTGCAGCGTGTAACGAACACCCAAGGCAGAAGCTGGGACAAAAGTCCAATTACCATAAATAATACCACACGATCTTTGTTTCGTATTCCACGGAAAATCGAGTAGAAAAATGCTAAAATCCCGCTCCACCAAAGGATAGGATTGCCCATTATGGTAATTGCTCCGTGGAAACTGTTGCCGAAAGTTTCGTAGTATGCCAAAAGAGGCGTTTTCATAATCGGCCATTCATACCAAACCGAGCTGTAAGGATGGGTCGATATAAGGGTGCTGTGGTATGCAAGCATATATTTTTGACTGTCTGCCATTGCCTCCCAAAGTCCTTTGTTTTGACACCGTGCTACGGGAATATACGAAAGGAGATATATTGCAAAGGGCAGAATAATAAAGCAAAGAATGCAAACGGGCAAAAGTTTTGCGATAATATTTTTTACTTCCTTACTGTCGCTTTTGAGAATTTTCGCACAAGCAAAAAAGTCAATAAAGAACCAAAGTGCAATACCGACAACCGCATATACGGCAATCCATTTCGAGGCAATGCCCATCCCCGTTGCAATTCCGCATACCAAAAGAGGAAGAAAAATTCGCTTCTCTTTGGTTTTGTTTTCAATGTTGTATCGCAAATTTTGCGTAAAAATATACATAGAAAGATACATAAGCAGAATGAAAAATACGGGGTATGAATCAATTGTTCCCATACGGGTAAGGGAGTAGTGCATAAAATCGGAAGCGAAAAGAAGTGTTCCCATTGCCGAAAGAGTTGTATTTTTAAAGAGTTTCTTCAAAATAAGATACAGCAGGGGAAGCATTAAAACTCCGAAAAGTGTGCCCGTAAACCGCCACCCGAAAGGAGTCATATTAAAAAGGGAAATTCCCAGGGAAATAATTATTTTTCCTAAGGGCGGGTGAGTTGTTTCGTAGTAACCTGTTTCGGTTAACAGCTCGTAGGCACTTCTGGGATGATATATCTCGTCAAAATATGTGCCGTTTTTGTATGTGCTTTGAGAGGGAACAAGCTCCTGTTCGTCCAAAATTTCAGTTAAGGTTTCTCCGCTATCGTAGTATGCGAATTTGATTTTTGCCGCATTTTGAGTGGAATCGATAAGTGCTATTTCTCCCAAACGGAAATAAGCGGTATTAGGCGTGAAACGAATATATTTTGCGGTTTCGTTTAAAGGAGTAAAATCCCATTTAAAAACGCTTTTAAGAGGGCAATCTTGTTTAAGTTTTGTCCAATCCGTTCCGTTTGAAGAATAGCTTACACTAAGGGTTTGCGTAGCGTAAGTATCGCTGATTCCGTAATAATAAGCAATATCTTCAATATAAGTCTCGGAAGCAAGTTCTATGGTAAAGCTTTCACGGCTCGGCTCGGTAAAGGTTTGAGGCGCTGACTTGTCACCCAAATTGGAAAATGCAATAAAAGAATACAATATTGTTATAATTCCGATAAGGCCCAAATCCTTGCGTGTAATGCCGTCTGTTTTCTCGTTTAAGTCCAAGGAAAGAAGAGTTTTGTTGTTTTTTACGGAATTGTTGGACTTTTTCAAATATGTGTGATATATTATATAAAACGATGCCAAAATAATTCCCAGCTGGATAAGAGCGATTAAAGTAATATAAGTCTGCGCCGGGGCGCTGTTGTTGTTTAGAGCACAGCGGAACACATATTCCGTATTTATAAGATTTACGGCGGATTCACAGACGAAAAGCCATAAAAAATGTCGATTTTTGGAAAATATATAAAGAATAAGCAGAAAAATAACAGACGGATATATGTATCTTTCGTGCATCTTTGTGCCGAACGCAAACAAAAATGTGATGATAAAGTAAGCCGGTACAAATATTTTTCCTGATTTGTCCTTGATTTTAAAGTACAAGATGCCGGAGAAGGCAAATGCAAAAGCTATTGTAAAAAAGCCCCAAAATTTCCATGGCAGGAACAAAAAGGGGGTTGAGGCGTCTTTCCAATTTCCACCGAGAAGAGCGGGAAAGTTGAATGCGTTGACGCTTGCATAATCGTATGATCCCAAGGTGGAGGAATATTTTTCTATAAGCCAAAGGGGGTTAAGTCCTTTAAGAAGGCGCAGAAAAATATTTTCGCTACCTTGGAGCGCAGGCGAAAACGGGTAAGAGGCAACAATTATAATTCCCAAGCATAAAAGAAGTGTCTTTCCGATAAGCTTAATATCTTTTTTCGAAATAAATACAAAAAGATATATGGGTGCAAACATCAATGCCTGAGGCTTTAGAAGAACAGCAATGACGATAAAAATCGCTGATTTTGTATATTTTTCTCGGTAAAGGGCATAAAGGGACATTAGGGTGAACAAAACCAACAGGGAATCCATTTGCCCCCAGATTACGGAGTTAAAATAAGTAAGAGGATTAAATGCCGCAAGAAAAAACAAAACGGCTGCCAGTTTTTGGTTTGTATGTTTTCTTGCAATATCGTAAATTACAAAAGCTAAGAAAATGTCTCCGATTATTGCCGGAAGTTTATAAAGCACCAAAGTTGCGGCAGGGGAGGGGCTGAACACTCCCACAAGTGAGCCGATAAGCCACAATATATACATATATCCGGGCGGATAGTCTGCGAAAATTCCGTCGGCATAAAAATTCCAAGGTCCTACGGTATACAGACGGTGTCCCCAATAAGACCAGCATTTCATATCAGTAGGGTGCGCTCCGGTATAAGGGGCGGCAACAAGGCGGAGCAAAAATGCGAATAATGCAAGTGTAACTACTGCCGATTTGCCCATTCTGCCTTTTTTGTCTTGAATGCCGAATGGCTCAATTGAAGCGAGCTGAGCATAAATTATCAAAAATGCAAACACATAGATTGAAACTGTAAAAAGTGAATACATAATAAAACCTCATATTGAAAAAATTATATTCAAAGTATACCATATATTTGAGATTTAATCAAGAGGAAGGAGTAAATATGGAAAGAATATCAAAGACAATTTACAAAGCAACAACACTAAAGCCCGGTGGAAGTTTGATATTTTGCCGTGAGTGCGGATTTATTACAGGCTATATATACGAAAATAATCACAAATACATAAATTACACCTTCTGCTGCAAATGCGGAAATAACGGAAAAGTCATATTAAATAGGGATAAAAAGGTGAAGCCCGGTCATCCCAAAAGACAGCTTTACAAGCGAGGAGATGTGCATATTTGTCCCAATTGCGAAACGCCGCTTCTTTGGGTAAGACGGGATACGGTTGCGCATTATGCTTTTGATGTGGTGTGCAGATGCGGAGTTGAATATGATTTAAGCTATGAAAGCAAAAAATCGGAAAGAGAATAATTTTGTTGCCTTTTGATAAAATTTGTTGTATAATATATGTGACAGAAAAACTTGACTGAATTTGGAGAGGTATCTTTATGGACATAATCAGAGTAATGCCCAAAATGTTAAAAGGCGTTGCAAGACTGCCCAAATACAAAAAAAGCAAGGAAGGCGATTTTCGTCTGGGGGCGTTTTTTCTTGTTTTGGGTGCAATAGGAAACGATGTTTTTTGCGAAGGCTTGCATTGCGAGAGTGATCAGAAAAATGCCCAAATTATTGATATAATAAAATCGGCAGGCGGCAAAATCGAGGAAAAATCGGATGGAATTTCCGCAAAAATGACCGCTTGTATGAGGGGTATAGAGGTTGATGCTTCAGAGATTTGGGAGATTGTGCCTGCGGTTTCGGTTCTTTGCGCTTTTTGCAAGGGGGAAAGCAAAATCAAAGGGCTTTCAAGCTGTCCCGATAAGAATATGATAAAGGGGATAGCGTCGGAATTTTCTCATCTTGGAATAGAAACCCGTTTAATTTCGGACGGCATTTTAATAAAAGGTGCTCAAACAATCAGAGGCGACGGCACATTTGTTTGGGGCAATGCGCCTCTTGCAATGGCTCTTTTAATCGGGGCGAGCCGTGCAGAGGGAGAGGTTTCCGTTATGGGACTTGATGAACTCTCGGATAAAGATTTTACAATTTTTACGAAAATTTATGAACAACTTAAAGGAGATAATTGAATATGAAAATAATGGTAATAAACGGACCTAATCTTAATTTGCTCGGTATAAGAGAGCCTGAAATATATGGAAACCGCACTTTTTCCGATTTGGAGGAAATGATAGAAAGTTATTGCGAAAACAAGGGGATTGAGGTGGTTTCCCTGCAGAGTAATTCAGAGGGAGAAATTATAGATTTTATTCATCATGCATTGGGAAATTACGACGGAATAGTTATAAACCCGGGTGCGTATACTCATTACAGCTATGCAATTGCGGATGCCATTTCTGGCGTTATGATTCCAACGGTTGAAGTTCACATAAGCGATATAAACAAAAGGGAGGAATTTCGCAGAATTTCAGTTACAAAGGCAAGCTGTATCAGCCAAATTACGGGACACGGTTTTGATGGTTATATCGAAGCAATAGACTATCTCTGTGATTATCTCCAAAAAAATTAAAATTTTTTAAAAAAACTCTTGCATTTACAATTTTTTTATGATATACTATAAAAGCTAATGCAGTTAGAACACTCTAAAGAAAGAGGTGAAAATAGATGAAAGCAGGAATACATCCCGATTATAAGCAGACGGTTATCAAGTGCGCTTGTGGTAATGTAATAGAAACAGGTTCAACAAAAGAGAACATTTCAATAGAAATTTGTTCTGCTTGTCACCCGTTCTACACAGGTAAGCAGAAACTTGTTGATACAGGCGGACGAGTTGATAAGTTTAGAAAGCGTTTTGGTCTTGAAGAAAAATAAGAATCTTAAGAACCAAATTTTAAGTGGATTTAAAAGTCAAAAATTACTACATTGATAACAGGGCAGGGATGCTCTGTTATTTTTTTGAAATAACTGTAAAAATAGCATTGACTAAAACGGTTTTTTAATATATAATTAAACAGTAAATATTATATTTTGTGGAGGTCACAATGAAATTCGGAAGATTTGATGATTTGAATAAGGAATATGTTATAAATACTCCTAAAACCCCCTATCCGTGGATTAACTATTTGGGAACGGAAGAGTTTTTCTCGTTGATTTCAAATACATCGGGCGGATATTGCTTTTATAAAGATGCGAGATTGAGAAGAATAACGAGATACAGATACAATAATGTTCCTCTTGATATGGGCGGAAGATATTTTTACATAAATGACGGCGGCGATGTTTGGACTCATTCATGGTCTCCGGTTAAGAAAGATTTATCTTTCTATGAATGCCGTCACGGTTTGGGTTATACCGTTATAACCGGTGAGAGAAACGGGGTAAAGGTTGAACAGACATCTTTTGTTCCTCTCAAATATAACGGAGAGGTGCACAAAATCGTTGTTAAAAATACAAGTGATTGTGATAAAAGCATAAAGCTTTTCTCCTTTATTGAATTTTGTCTTTGGAATGCGCAGGATGATACAACCAACTTCCAGAGAAACTTCTCGACAGGCGAAGTGGAAATTGAGGGTTCTGTTATATATCATAAAACGGAATACAGAGAGAGAAGAAATCACTATGCTTTTTATTCCGTAAATGCGCCGATCAGCGGCTTTGATACGGACAGAGATACCTTTATCGGTATGTATAACGGATTTGAAAATCCCGATTGCGTTGTAAACGGAAAGAGCGGCAACTCCGTAGCAAGCGGATGGGCACCTATTGCTTCGCATTGTATTGATGTTGAACTTAAAGCAGGTGAGGAAAAATCTTATGTATTTATTCTCGGATATGTTGAAAACGAAGAGAATAAAAAATGGGATGCTTTGGATGTTATCAATAAGGATAACGCAAAGGCTATGATTGCCAAGTTCCCTACGGAAAAAGAAGTTGATGCGGCACTTGAAGAAAATAAAAAGTACTGGAATGACTTGCTTTCGTGTTACCATGTGGAATCCAAGGATGATAAGCTTAACCGTATGGTTAATATATGGAACCAGTATCAATGTATGGTTACTTTCAATATGTCAAGAAGCGCTTCATATTTTGAATCGGGCATAGGCAGAGGTATGGGATTCCGTGACTCCAACCAGGATTTATTGGGATTTGTTCATCAGATACCGGAGCGTGCAAGAGAAAGAATACTTGATATTGCAGCAACGCAGTTTGAAGATGGTAGCGCATATCATCAGTATCAGCCTCTTACCAAAAAGGGAAACAGCGATATCGGCGGCGGCTTTAACGACGACCCGCTTTGGCTGATTTCGGGTGTTTCGGCATATATCAAGGAAACGGGAGATTATTCTATTCTTGATGAAACTGTGCCCTATGATTGTGATATGAATAACACAGGCTCGCTTTTGGAACATTTAACGGCATCTTTTTACCATGTTGTTAATAATTTGGGCCCCCACGGACTTCCTTTAATTGGAAGAGCCGATTGGAACGACTGCCTTAATCTTAACTGCTTTTCAACAGAACCGTCCGAACCTTTCCAGACCTGTTCAAACAGAGAGGGAAGAACGGCGGAATCCGTATTTATTGCGGGATTGTTCCTGTATGCCGGTAAGGATTATGTAAAAATCCTTTTAAAGCGTGGAATGGAAGATGAAGCGAAGAAAGCTCAAATTGAGCTTGATAAAATGTATCAGGCAACGATTACTGCCGGTTATGACGGCGAATGGTTTGTTCGTGCTTATGATTTCTTCGGAAATAAGGTCGGAAGCAATGAATGCGAAGAGGGTAAAATCTTTATCGAGCCTCAGGGTATGTGCGTAATGGCTGAAATCGGAGTTAAAGAGGGGCTTGCCGAAAAAGCTTTGGATTCGGTTAAGAAGTATCTTGACACAGATTACGGTATTATGCTTCAGCAGCCGCCTTACAGCAAGTATTATTTGGAACTTGGCGAAATTTCTTCTTATCCGCCGGGATATAAAGAAAATGCCGGAATATTCTGTCATAACAATCCGTGGATTGTTCTTGCCGAAACCGTTTTGGGAAGAGGAGACAGAGCGTTCAAGGTGTATAGCAGAATTGCTCCCGCTTACTTGGAGGATATAAGCGATCTTCATAAAATGGAGCCTTATGTATATTCTCAGATGATTGCCGGTAAAGATGCGGTGCATCACGGTGAGGCGAAAAATTCTTGGCTTACGGGAACGGCATCTTGGAATTTTGTTGCGGTTTCTCAGGGGATTTTGGGCGTTATCCCCGATTTTGACGGACTTAAAATCGATCCTTGTATTCCTACCGATTGGGAGGGCTTTAAAGTTACAAGAACCTTCAGAGGGGCGTTATATGAGATTGAGGTTAAAAATCCGAACGGCATTTCAAAGGGCGTTTCAAAGCTTGTGGTTGACGGTGTTGAAATCGAAGGAAATGTTATTCCCGCTCATAAGGACGGAAAAAACCATCAAGTTACGGTTACTTTGGGATAATAAAACTGAAAAATGTATAAAATTGGAAAAATCGCATATATTGCGATTTTTTCAATTTTAAAATATTTTTTCTTTAAACTGTGTCGTAACCTCTTGAAATTATAAAAATTTTGGTATATAATAAACCTATTGTATATTTTAGA
Source organism: uncultured Oscillospiraceae bacterium (assembly GCA_964612315.1). Classification (GTDB taxonomy): domain Bacteria; phylum Bacillota; class Clostridia; order Monoglobales; family Monoglobaceae; genus SIG454. The sequence goes on from CAZTEA010000010.1 coordinate 9,062, forward strand.
TAAGAAGAAGGTGTATTTATGATTCCCGTAGGATTTGACAATGAAAAATATCTGCATATGCAATCTCAGCATATCAGAGAGCGTATCGCTCAGTTTGGAGGAAAGCTTTATCTGGAGTTCGGCGGAAAATTATTTGATGATTATCATGCTTCAAGGGTTCTTCCCGGATTTGAGCCGGACAGTAAGCTTAAAATGCTTTTACAGCTTAAAGACAGCGTGGAAATCGTAATGGCAATAAATGCTGCGGATATTGAAAAGAATAAGCTTCGTAGCGATTTGGGTATTACCTACGACATTGATGTCATTCGTTTGATTGATTGTTTCCGTTCCATAGGTCTTTATGTCGGAAGTGTCGTTATGACCCGTTTTGACGGGCAAGCTACTGCGGTGGCTTTTCAAAAGCGGCTTGAAGCTTTGGGGGTTAAGGTTTACAGGCATTATTCAATTGAAGGATATCCGTCGGATATTGCGAAAATTGTTAGTGATGATGGCTACGGAAAAAATGAGTATATCGAGACAACAAGAGATTTGGTGGTTATTACGGCACCGGGACCGGGAAGCGGCAAAATGGCTACCTGTCTTTCTCAGCTTTATCATGAACACAAGCGAGGTGTTCAGGCGGGATATGCCAAGTTTGAAACTTTCCCCATATGGAATATACCGCTTACTCATCCTGTAAATTTGGCTTATGAGGCGGCGACTGCCGACCTTAACGATGTTAATATGATAGATCCGTTTCATCTTGAAGCTTACGGGGAAACAACGGTAAATTATAACCGAGATGTGGAAATTTTTCCCGTGGTTAAGGCGATGATGGAGACAATTTTGGGCGAATGCCCTTATAAATCTCCCACCGATATGGGCGTTAATATGGCGGGAAACTGCATTGTTGACGATGAGATAACCAGAAATGCTTCACGACAGGAAATTCTAAGAAGGTATTACACGGCGCTTTGCGGACAGAGGCAAGGTCGTGTAAGTGACGATGTGGTGCTTAAATTGGAACTTTTGATGAAAAAAGCGGGAATTTCTCAAAATGACAGGGCTGTTATAGGACCCGCACTTCAAAAAGCTATGATTACGGGCGCTCCGGCGGTTGCGATTGAGCTTCACGACAAAAGAATAATAACGGGTAAAACTTCAGAGCTTTTAGGGGCATCGGCAGCACTTTTACTTAATGCTTTAAAGGCTCTGGCGGGAATTGATGATAAGGCGGAGCTTATATCTCCGGCAATTTTGGAACCTATTCAGCACCTTAAAACCGACCATTTGGGAAATCGAAATCCAAGACTTCATACAGATGAAGCTTTGATTGCACTCTCAATTTGTGCGGCAACGGACGGTAATGCGGAGCTTGCAATGCAGCAGCTTGACAAGCTTCGAGGTTGTGAGGTTCATTCCTCGGTCATTTTGTCCTCTGTGGACGAAAAGGTTTTCAAGCGACTTGGAACAAACCTTACCTGCGAACCTATGTATTAGAAAGATTAAGCACCAAGCCTTTGGCTTGGTGCTTTAGTGTAAAAATTATTAAATTAAATTTCAATTTCAAGTCCGACGGGACAATGATCCGAGCCGAAAATGTCTGAATATATAACGGCATCTTTGATTTTATCAGCTATACGATTTGAAACAATAAAATAATCTATACGCCATCCGGCATTTTTTTCTCTGGCGTGAAAGCGGTAGCTCCACCAGGAATACGCTCCTTGTAAATCAGGGTAAAGATAGCGGAAAGAATCGGTGAAACCGCTTTGCAAAAGGGTTGTCATTTTTTCTCTTTCCTCATCGGAAAAGCCGGCATTTTTGCGATTCGTTTTCGGGTTTTTGAGGTCAATTTCTTCGTGAGCAACATTAAGATCGCCGCAAAGAATAACAGGCTTCTTTTTGTCCAATTTCAAAAGGTATTCTTTGAAATCATCCTCCCATTTCATTCGATAATCAAGGCGTTTTAAGCCGTCCTGAGAATTCGGAGTGTAACAGGTCACAAAATAGAAATTTTCGTATTCTGCGGTTATAACTCTGCCCTCTGAGTTATGTTCTTCCTGCTCAATTCCGTAATTTACGGAAAGGGGCTGTGCTTTTGTGAAAACCGCTGTACCGGAATATCCTTTTTTCTCGGCATAGTTCCAGAAAGAGGAATAGGCAGGGGCGTTAACCTCGGCTTGACCCTCTTGCATTTTTGTTTCTTGAACGGCAAAAATGTCCGCTTGGCAATTGTTTAAAAAGTCTTCAAAGCCCTTGCCGAGGCACGCTCTTAAACCGTTTACATTCCAAGATATAAGCTTCATATTTATCTCCTTGTGAAAAAGGCACCTTTTTGGTGCCTTTTATTGCTATATGTTATTATAAACAAAAGATGCTGATTTGTCAATAAAAAAGGTTAGTCATTTATTACGGTATATCCTTGCGCTTCAACGACTTTTTGCAAAATGTCCGTATCGACCTCTTTTGATAAAGTTACTGTGGCAGTACCGCTTTCGTGGCTTGCAACGGCGGATATAACTCCGTTTGTTTCCTCTAAAGCCTGTTTAACTCTGCCCTCGCAATGAGGACACATCATACCTTCGATTTTTAAGATTTTTTCCATAGTTATTTTCTCCTTTTTATGTTGTTTATGATTAAATTTTCCGTTTTTCCTTATGTTAACAAAGTTAAGTCTAAGTGCGTTGGTCACAACACAGAAGCTGGAAAGGCTCATAGCGGCGGCACCGAACATGGGACTGAGGCTAAGGTTGAAAATCGGAATCCAAAGTCCTGCCGCAATGGGAATGCCTATCCCATTATATATAAATGCCCAAAACAGGTTTTGATGAATGTTTTTAAGGGTGGCACGGCTCAGCTTTATTGCGGCGGGAACATCCGATAGATTGCTTTTCATAAGCACGGTATCTGCGGCATCTATTGCCACATCTGTTCCGGCACCGATTGCAATTCCTATATTTGCCGAAGTAAGGGCAGGAGCGTCGTTTATTCCGTCACCGACCATTGCAACAAAGCCTTGCTTTTGCAGCTCTTTAATTACTTTTTCTTTTCCCGACGGCAGAACCCCGGCAATGACTTCGTCAACACCGACAGCTTCTTTAACCGCATTGGCGGTTTTTTCGTTATCTCCCGTAAGCATAATAACCTTAAGTCCCATATTCTGAAGAACTTTTACCGCATCACGGCTGTCTTCTTTAATTTTGTCCATGACGGCAATGATGCCGAGAAAATTTTGGTCATCGCAAAATAAAATCGGTGTCTTTCCGCAGTTTGCCAGAGAGTTGTAAATATCTTTTGCTTTTGAATTGAGCGTGACTTTATTTGATATGAAATCAAAATTTCCGCCGAAAATGGTTTTGTTGTTTATTGAGGCGGAAAGTCCGTTTCCGGGATATTGGGTAAAATCTTGGCTCTCTTTCGCACAAAGATTTAATTCCTCGGCTTTTTTGATAATTGCTTTGGAAATGGGGTGTTCGCTTTTTGCTTCAAGAGAATAGGCAATTTTCAAAAGTTCTTCCTCTGAAATATTATCGGAATATATATCCGTTACATTTGGCTCTCCCGTGGTGATTGTTCCTGTTTTGTCCAAAACCACGGTGTCGATTTTACCTGCTTGCTCAAGAGCGGCGGCGTTTTTGAATAAAATCCCGTTTCGTGCGCCGACGCCGCTTCCGACCATTCTG
>CAZTEA010000011.1:0-12612 GCA_964612315.1 uncultured Oscillospiraceae bacterium
ACATAATAATCAATTGTCATTTCGCCGGTTCCGCTGTTGAACTTTGTTTTTGTGATGGTTGCCGCACTTGCAATACTCATAATCATTGTGAATATAAGTACTGCCGAAACAACAATCTTTAAAGCTCTTGTTTTCATTAACTTCCAACCTTTCCGCTATTGCATATTTTAGTTTAGATATTCAACTGTTACATTATCAATGTAGTATCTTCCCACATTGGTGGTTGCCGAGTAATCGTTTCCTCTGAAATAGAGATTGCTTATCATCTCTATATTGCTGTGATAGAAACTGTATGTCCCGATAACCGTGCCGTCTACCGTAAGTTTATATGTTTTGGAGTCCATATCGACGGCGTATTCCATTGTATGCCAATCGCTTCCTCTTGAAAGGTCTTGGTAATTTGTATACAAACCGCTGTCGTTGACAACATTTTCAACATTTCGGATAACGCCCGCTGACTCAAATTCTTCAAAGGGATTTATTCCGCCGAAGCTTTTTATCTGAGTCACGCAAGCCGCCATACTTTCTTCACCGTTATTTGTAAGCGAACCGAAATAGTTAAATCCGTAAGACTGGGCGTACTTGTCAATTTTGTAATCGAATGAAATTTTAGCTGACCCTTTCAATATATCCCCAAATCCGATTTTCATAGTTTCCTCAAGTGCGCTTCTGTAAGGATTGATATAAAGCGCCTTTGTGGTTTTTCCGTCTTTTCCCGTTACTTCCGCAACAGACATAACCTGTACTTTATCCAGCTTATTGGTGTCGAACATATTATCCGATACATCAAAGGTAAATGCGCTTTGACTTACCGTTTTATTATCGTAATCTATTGTAATGTTATCAAAGGTTTCCGTAATTTTTCCCGACCGCTGATATTTTGCGTAAAGGGAAATATCGGAGGATATCGCCGCCAAATCAGCCTTTGTTCCGTCCGCTTTATACCAGCCGATAAACTCATAGCCGCTTTTTTGAACATCTGGCGCAGTTGCCTGTGTTCCGAACACCGCTTTACCCGTTGTGATAAGCTTATTATTCTCATCATAATAGGAAACGGTATGCTCGGTTTTATCCAAAGTGTAAATTGCGTAAACATTTGTATTCGAGGTTACATTTGTGAAATCGGCACTCCACGAAAGATTGTAGCCCGGCTTGCTTACCGAAGGAGCTGTTGCCGACTCGCCCTTTTGAACGCTTTCACGCTTTAATACCGTTTTTTGGTCCTCATCGTAAAATACAACAAGATACGAACCCGTTGCCACTTTCTGTGAATACTCGAGAGTTCCGAATACTGTAATAAACGGGGATTTATACGGATTGTAAAGGTTTTTCTTATTTGCCGTAACGCTTAATGTAGCAGGCTTTCTCCAATTTGCCGAAGAATCGTAAATCGGAGCCGTTACACTTCCTGTTTTATACTCAAATGTAAGTATTCCGTCCGTGCATCTTATAGCCAAAGGATTAAATGTCGAAAAATCGTGTAGGTAGCTTGCCGTAATCTGTGTGTAGGTTTTCGGAACTGCCGCCTGGTAAATTTTCTTATTGTTGCCGTATATTGCATAGTCTGTGTTTGCGCCGACTCTTGCAATGATTTTACCGTTTTCATCCAATACATCAACATATCTTTCTGAATTTCCCGGAATCGTTCCCGAATAATATCCGTTCAAATCGCCCATAAGCATTATGTCTGTACTGATTTCCCATTCGTAGATATTGTCGATTGCACTACCCAAATCTTTTCGGATTTCCGAGCTTTCACCGTTGTAAAGCTCCATATCTATATAGACATCCTTTTCCTTATAGGGATTTCCCACAAGGCGGTTTGTCCAAACCGTAGTATCGGTTGAAGTAAGTGCGCCGTCCATTGTCCAGCCGTCCTTATCCTCAAATAAATTATTATCGGTTTCCGAGGTGTAATAGAACTTGGAATCGCTCGGCATACTTTCCACAAGATTTACCGTTTTATGTACGCTTTCATTTCTAACAGGGAGAGCGTATACGTTTCCTATTGGAAATTCCTTAATTTCCCCGTCAACTTCGTAGAAAAGGGAAACAGAAGTTATCCTTTGTCCGTTGTTCTTAACCGTAATCTCAATCGGATAGGTTTTTCCGTTTTCAAGCTCTACAGCCGTTCCGATCATTCCGCTTCCTACGGATCTTACAACATTGTTGATTTTGATTTCAGCCTCACCGTCTGTGTAGAGCCAAAGCTTTGTAAGTTTTTCTGAGTCGGAGGGTTTTGTTATATAACCGCTGTAACGGAAGCCGTAACTTGAAAGGGATTCGCTTCCTGATATGGTGTTCACTCTCTCGATAGCTTCCTTATTTATAACATTGGTGTTAAGGTATTCGCTTCCGTTAAATAGCTCCGCAACCACACCGTTTCTTAAGCTTGTATCAAGGCTTATTTTAACGCTTTGAGTCTTAATGCTGTTAAGCCCCGTAACCTTAAATCTTACAAGTCCCGAGAGTCTTGCTTCTCCGCCCTGGTAAATATAAGCCGTATCACCGTCACCGCTTGGAGGATAAACCAAATTCCAGTTAAATCCGTTACCGTTAACAATATCTTCGTTTGCCATACCTTCTTCCGCCTGACTGCCCATTGCCATACCGTAAACGCCAACCAAAAGACCGTCGCTTGTGAAGTGATAGAAGATTTCCGTCTGCCCCTGCTTGTAGCCTTCGCCCGTATAAGCAAAAATTATATTGTCGCCGAAGGTTTGCGGTGAGAAGTGAACCGTATTCCATGTTCCTCCGCCGATTTCAAAAGAACCGTCACGCACGAAATCACCGTAATAATTTCTGTAGGTTGAGGGTGCCGTTGCCCACATTTGCTCGCCGTTTATATTGTACGATTTAAGACGCATATCAAGTGGGTCTGTCGCTGTTTTCCCGTTATCCTTTGATACATTTAATGTAACTATATTTCCGTTTGAGGTGGTTTCGGTTCTGCTCGTTACAGACGAGCTGGTATCGGGAACGAATCCAACCACTTTTTCTTCGCCCCAAATAGGATTGTTATCCGATGTAAATCCTGTTACATCTCGTCGCAACAGCGCCTTTCCTACCTGACCGTTGACTTTTCTGTTTTCCATTCTCTGAAGAGCGAAGCTTCCGTCCTTTAAAGTAAAATATCCCGATGTGGAAATTCCCGTTGCACGGAATCCGTTTTCCAAAAGCTCATAGCACTCTTCAACTCCGGAACTCTTATTTATTGCTGTGAAGTAAGTTCTTCCGTTGGAAAGAGTTGTTACGGCATTCATATTGTTGCTGGTGTTTGAAGTAATATTAAGTGCTTCATATGCCCAGTTTTTGTAAGGCTTCCAACAAAGGCCGCCGTCAATACCGTAATCAACTTTATATTCAAGAGTTCCCAAGAACACCCTCTGCGGATCGTTGACATCCGCCGCCATGGAATAACTCTGCTTTGCATAATAAATGGTGTCAGCAATGCTCACATTAGAGCCGGATATGTTTAGCTTATAGTGTCTGTAGTTACCCACATCGCCAATCCATACATTATTGTTATCTTCGTATTCAATATATGTATGGCTGTAGAAAGCTCCGTCACCAATGGTTACTCCGCCGTTTCTCTGCTCAAACATAAGCTTGTCGTCATAAACTGTCGGGTCATCTTTGTAACTTCCGCCTCTTCCGAAAGACCAAGCAATGCTCCAGTCGCTTATGTTATAGGAAACAACCTTATTAACATCGCCACCGTATGAAACCGTAAGTTGCTTTCCGTCAGGCGATACATCAAGGGCAAGTGCTTCTCCGAGATTTACCGAAGCGGGAGCTGAAAGGTTTTGCGTTACCGAACCATCTCCGTTAATTTGGTATCGCTTTATTGCATACGCTCCGTTTTCCTTAAATGCCGCCCAAAGATAGTCGTTATTGTCAAACGCCAAAGCCTTAGGCGAGGTCATTGCGTTATCCTTTAATGTTACGCCGGTGGTTTTGTTCATTATTCGGAGGAAATCACGGCTTCCGTATACCGCCGCAAGATAATCACCGTTTTTCTGAACCGCTATATCGCCATAGCCGTATTCGCCCAAAGTGTAGGCTGCGTTACTTTCGCCGTACTGAACTATACCGATTGCATTAAACTGTTTTCTTACATTCCAGATATCCATTGTAACTCTGCCTGCCGCAAAGGATACCGTGGGAGACATATATAGGTTTGTTGCCGTATCCTTATCAACGGCATAGATAAAGCATTCCTTTATCTTCTTAACCGAACCGTCATCCTGGGTAAATGGAGTAACCTGAACTGTCATCCAATATATGTTTTTCCCGTCAGTTGCGTTTTTAATGTTAAGCTTTGTGTTTCTTCTTTCAAGATAACCACCCACTCTTTTTGTATCACTAACCAAGAAGTATGGACAGGTAAGTCCTCCCTCCATATACTGCTCAGCGTAATACATTCTGTCACCCAAAAGACACATATCGCTTATTGTATCATAGCCGCTCATTACCTGAGTTGCCTTGTCCGTTGAGGTACTGTTTCCGATTACGCTATCTCTTTCGTAATTTACATTGTGCGAAAGGATTTTAACCTCGTAATCGCCCTGAGGCATGGGATTTCCGAAATCATCTTTACCGTCCCATGTTCCAAAGTTATCTCCGTCATAGCCTTGCTTTCCGCTCCAAAGAGTTTTCACAAGCTTTCCGTCCTTGTCGTAAACCCCTGCCGAGGTCATCGCATCGCCGCTTAATGTGTATTTAAACTTTACACCGCTTGGGCTGAGCTGCTGTCCCACAGGCTTAGCTTCTCCCGATGTATCCCAAAGATAAACGCCGATACTGCTGTTTCCCAAATCCACCGTTTGCGGAACGGTTACACTCCCGGAATGAGAAAAAGACTTCCCTGCCGCAATGGTTATGTCGTCGCCGTAAGCTTCGGAAATAAGCTTTCCGTCTTGACTTACCGTATTCATAATTTTGAAAGTTTTATCTTCCGCCGTATTGTTCTCGCCAAATATGGTGTATTTGTTTGTACCGTATTCAGCTTGGTTGTTGTCAAATTCCGCATTGATATACAGTCCGCTTGACGCCGAAACCGAAGTAACCGTCATTACGGATGCCATAAGCAATGCCGCTGCAGCTTTCACTTTTCACATCCTCCTTCCGTTAATTTACTGAAAGTGTCACAGATGAAGTCATAGGTGCAAATCCATGGCTTCCCTTTGTTAAGAACACTTTTACTTCATAATTTTTCAAGAATGTGGGGAAATCAACGGATATATTGTCAACCGTCTTACTTTCGCCCTGATTTACTCTTATGTCATCGGAAATTCCCAAGGAATAAAGAACATCATCCTTATAAATTCCGACTATCAATCTTCCGTTAATATCCGCCAAGCCCGAATTGCTTATATTTATCACGCTTTCAAGCTTGTTGCCCAAAGGCGATGCACTTCCGGAAATTGAAATTTCCTCTGCCGAAACGCCTGTATACTGACAATAGTCTCTTGTATCCTCAATCACCGTTGTGCCAAAGGGAACCGCCGCCGCCGAAATGGAATGAGTTCCCGAATTCGTTACCGTATACTTCCATCTGTAAGTTCCGTCTGTGCTTTTTGAAACATCTGCATATCCCACAGCCTTTTGGTCAATACTGATTTGAACTTTATCTGCACCCACAGCACTTCCCTCTATTGTATAAGGAAGAGAAACCTCTTTCGGAACGCTGTCGATTGTAACGCTCATCGGCATTGCTCGGCTTAAATCAACAACATTTACCGCACCCGGCATCGAAGCGTAAAGATTTGGAGTTGTCAAAAGATAAACTCTCTCGTTGTATCTTATAATGTCATTACTGTTATTTTCCGTTCTTGATCGGTTATTTTGACCGAAACCGCAAAATTCTTCAATTGCCGACTTATCGGCTTTAAGCTTCATTCTGCCTTCATAGCCTGTGTTATAGTCATAGTCATTCCAAACCCACATATAGTTTCCGCTAACGAAAACATCGACCTTTTTAACCGTTCCCCATGTTCCGGCTTCGTAGTTGTAAGAGGTTATGTAGCTCGGATTAACCAAACCGTTTTCGTCAAACTTTTTTATAACATCTATGCCGTAATTATCGGGAATGTAGTAATACCCCTCATAGCAGAACAATGAGTTGTCCAAACCGGAGTTTCCTCCATTGGTGTTATTTTTGTCAACCCATTCATAATCACCGATAAGCTTGGGAGCTTTCGGGTCTGACCAATCGGTTATGTAAATTCTTTTATACCAAGTGGTTTTGCCCCCTACCGTTTCCTTGTAAGTTACAAGGAAGGTAAGTTCGCTTTCTGACACATTTATTTCCCAAACCTTCGGGTCTGTTGCGTCATACCATGTCTTTCCGTCTCTGTAGGGAAGAATTTCCGACAAAGCCGTTCCGATTGATGTGGGCTCTTCATTATACATAGTTGAAAGATACATATATTTTGTATCACCCATCACGGATTTTTTGCTCTCGTTCATCGGAATTATCGTAATTCTTTCCTCATCGTTAAGCCACTTTTCACTATTCGTTAAGTTAAAAGATTTCGGAAACATAACAAAGCAATCGCCTATCATAAAAGATTCATACTTAACGCCCAAGGATATATTTTTCTCCGAAGCATCGACCACGGTTTTTGCACCGTATTCATAGGTGTCGTCCGCCACATCCAATCTTTTTGCCGCAATGTTTTTCTTTCCTCTTTCGATATTGTTTTTAAGGACGATTAAGCCTCTGTCGTAAGAGTCCTCGCTTGCGGATGCAACCTTATTGTTATTTACCGTAAGGCAGATAACATCATCGTTTACGGCTACACTTTCAAAGGTTGAAAAAGCATTGCGCTCGTCTCCCATAATATCGCTTATATCCCACTTGGCAACGAGTGCCTCACCGTAGTTTTTGCCCTCACTTATATCAAAAATATAAAGATAACAGTCGTTCCCCGTTTTTCCGTTAGTTCCCGACGAGCTTCTGTTTACCACGGTTTCCGTTGCCGTTTCACCACTTCCGTACTGAAAATATACCGTCTGTTCGGAATAATCGGGCTTTGCGCCGTATGCGATGGCATATAAAAATCCGTTATGCTCCGCAATATCCTTAACGCTCAGCGCTCTGTCGGGGTCAACAAAGTAGTCTTTATAATTATTTGTGGATTCAATATTGCTAAATAGCAAGTCTTGACAATCTTTGCCGAAAACCTGAGCCACATCAAGTGTATCACCGTAGCTTATCGCCGCCATAATACCGCTGTAATGGTTGGATTTTGCACCCGGCCATGCACTATAAGCCTTTTGGCTTTGATAAAGCCTGGACATATCCGTGTAAAACACCTCTGACCACATATCTGCCTTACCGTAGTTACCGAAATAAGTTGCTGCAGAGGCGGGCGCTGAAGCAAGAACCGTTGCCGCACCAAGTGATGCCGCTATCCGCTTCCATTTATCGTTCGCCATTTTTAAAATCCTCCTTTTATATGGATTGTTATTACATTTTGAAAAGCTTTTAATAAGCTTTTTGAAAGGAAGCACCTTAATGCTTGCTTTAAAAGAGCTTATCCCCTCCCCCTGCCAAAACTTTGGCAAGGGGAGAGTTGTTGCAATTTAGTTTGTTTTAAGGTCAACCGCCGAAGTAAGAGGCATATCGCCGTCTTCTCCTCCAAGCAGGAACAGCTTAACGCTGTATTCCACAATTTCTGACGGAACAACCGCCAAAATTTCATCAAAGGTTACATTCTCGCCCGCCTTAACGGTTACCTGCTTCCCCTTAACCATTTTCACCAAAACACCGTCCGAATAAATTGCAATTGCCGGAGTAGCTTTTGTGTTTGATGTAAATTGATTGTTTCTAAGATACGGTGTTACAGAAAGGTTTACGCTGTAGTCCTCCTGAACATCCTCTATATAATTTGCGCCGAATTCAGCCTCGCCGCCGGCAACCGCCTTGAAGCTGAAGCTTTCTGCGGTTTTCTCATTGGGGAAGCCCTTAAGCACAGCGCCCGTAACGGTAACTTCATAGTCACCCGGCTCGGTGATTTCGTATTCCCAAACCTTGTAATTGCCTTCACCCGCAGTTGTGGGAATATATGCCTCTTCACCGTTCACATTTATCAAAACAGCGTTTAAGCCGAAGCTCTTACCCTTTATTGTATAAGGAAGAGTCACATATTCGCCAACTCTTTCAACTGAAATTTCAAGGGGAGCGGCTTTTTCGAAGTTAATAACTTCAACCATACCCGTTCTTACAAAGCCCGTTTGAGCTTTTTCGGCAGGAACATAAATTCTGTTGCCGTAAATCATACAGCTGTTACCGAAAATATTGGGATGTCGTCTAAATCTTATACCGTAAGATGCAAGCTCTTCAACTGCGGTTTTGTCCGCAGTTAATCTTATTTTCGATTCCGAACCCCAGTTGTTGGTGTACGGATACAAGCCGTCAAGACTCCACAAAACCATATAGTTTCCAACCGCCACAAGCTGACATTTATCTGTTATTCCCGTTGTTTCTTTGCTGTAAGGAATATAGGAAAGCTTGTTAACGTTGATATTTCCCGCATCGTCCCGAAGCTTAAGCACCGTTATGCCATATTCGCCGGAAACATAGAAATAGCCGTCATAGTAATAAAGTAAATCGGCATTTCCTGCCTTATTTCCATTTACAACAGCCTCGGTATACTCCTCGGCTTCCCATTGATAAAATCCGATGTTTGCAGGTCTTTGGGGATTCGACCAATCCGTTACATAAAGTCTGTGATAGTAACGGAGATTTCCGCCATCTCCCTCGCCGTAAGAAATAAGGATATACATAAGGTTGCCGTCCGATACAATTCCGTTTATATACGGCTCAATCACCGTTGACCACGCTGTGTTCATATCGTACTGGATAATTGATGTGAACGGCACCTGAGAAGCGTTGTCAAGTTCAAGGTTCTTTGACTGACCGTAATGAATTTTTGTATCATTTACCACAACATAATTGCCGTCTTTTCCAAGGTCTGTTACATGGAAGAAAGAGTCGATTTTCGATGTATCCGCATTTAAGCTTCTGTTTGTGTTGTACCACATTACATAGTCGCCGCCAATAATTGCGGAATCAAAATATCCGTTTTCTCCGCCCTCGGAATAATCGTATATCACCTTTGCCCCGTATTTATAGGAAGCAACGGTTTCGGGATTTTCCGCTCTTTCGGGCGTTCTTAAAATGTCCGTTCCCGCAATGTAATCGGGATTTTCACGGCTGATATTGTTTTTGAAAACCGCAAGCAGCTTGTCGTTCTGGTCTGCAACGGTATTTCCGCTTACATTGGGAATGCCGCCGTTTGTAAGAGTTAAATAAATGTAATCATCGTCAACATTTATTCCGCACATTCTCTGATTGGGAGCATAAGATAAATCCGTTATTCCCAAATCGTTAAGCTCCCACTTTGCCACAAGAGCCTCGCTGTAGTTTGCGCCTCGGCTTACATCAAATATATAAAGGAAACTGTCTGTTCCCGAAGTATCGTTTCTTTCACAACCATCATAAGTAATGGTTGCACCGTTACCGTACTGGAAATACTCTGACCTATCTTCATAATATTTTACCTTGTTCCCGCCGCAAAGAGCGAAGATATATCCGTTCCATTGGCAAATATCGTATGTTGTCAAATCCTTTTGGGTATCCATAAGCATCTGGTCAACGGAATAAACACTTGCCAAATCCGTATATAAAAGCTCATCACATTCGGGTCCGAAAACCTTTTCAATTGAATATGCACCCGCATACGCCAAAGGAGCGGTTACACCTGCATAGTGGTCACCACTATGCGTTCCCGGCCAAGTTGGACGCCAACCGTCCTGATATTCAATCAATCTGGACTGGTTAGTGGCAAGAGCCTCTGTTCTTGTGTTTACTTTTCCTTCATTAACAAGGACAGTGGCGGCGCTTGCAACACTACTTAAAAGCAATGCGGAAACTGCCGTAATCGCAGTAATTTTTTTTGTTAAGTTCATATTTTCCACCTCTTTCATGGGTTTTCGGCTTCGGAGCAAATCGCCCCGAAGCAAAAACCGACTTTTCCTTGTTTATGAATCTATTCTCGGGTCTTTATCAACAAACTGCATTCCACCCCAATACTGAGGATAGAAGTCCGCTTCACCGGGAAGGTCGGAGATAAGACCTGTATGTTTGTTGAAGAAGTAAATACGAGCAAGGTTTACTGTACCTTCCGCATCACCCTTGATAATACCTACATCACCCGACATCATCTTGGATGTATCCACCTTAATACCAAGACTTGAAAGCGGAACCTTAGCTTCAAGCGAATAGCCTGTGTCGGTTCGGATTATTCCGATTTCCGCATCGGGAAGAATTTTTACAACATCAAACTCGATTGTTCTAACCGGTGAGGATACGGAGTTTTTGTATTTGCCGTCCGAAGATGAGTCTATAAGCTTGGAAAGCACCGCAACCTCTTTGCCTTCGTATACCGAGAATGTAAGTCTGAGGTCTCCATCCACAGCCTTATCGGTCTTATTACCCGACGGGCTTAAATAGAGGTCGGCAACATCGCCTGTCTTAAAGAGTCTGTTAAAGTCAACACCTGTATTCTTCATCGGTGAATTATCCGTTGTATCGAAGGAGAGATAGAGATTTTCGGTATTCCATGCAAGTTTTACATTAGAACGCTCTTCTGCGCCGTCTACCGCAACGGTAAGTGACGGGAAGCCGTCCCAATCCGTAAGTTCACCGTCTATTACGAAGCCGTCAGTTGCCTTCATAATCTCGTAGTTTTCTATTTTCTCTTCCTTTTTACCCTCGTCGCCCGGCTTTTCTTCAACATAAGCATAAGCTGCGTCAAGGTCTTCTCTTGTAAATGTAACCGTTACAGGGTCAAGTCTTTCGATAGAATCAAGGTTTTCAAGACTGCACACAACGGCACATCTTCCGCCTGTGGGGAGGATAAATCTGGTTACGCCGTCGCTGTGAGTTGCACCGTTACCGCCGAAAGGCTCACCGCCCGTTGATACATGGTTTAATGATTTACCTATTGTGTCAAACGGATCATCAGGGAGGGATATACGAACAAGTCGGTTATCCTGGAACAGGGTTGAAACGAAAAATCCGTCCGATGTCACAAGATAGTCTGTTCCTACATTACCTCTTATATGAATGAACTTATCGCCCTGACTGTTATGGTATATCCCCATTATTTTAAGAGGTCCTATGATAAAGCCGTTATCGGGCTGCATAGGTGAGGAGTGAGAACCCGCAACGCCCGGATGGTCGTTTCTGTATGTCCATTCAAGCTCGCCCGTTTCAACATTGATACATCTTATAGCTTCCGCAAACGGGTCATTCATAGTTGTGATTGCGGGAATAATAACTACCGTTCCCTCGTCCTCAAAATAGTAATGCTCTGCACCATGCCCTTTAAGAGCCGGGTCGTTAACCAGCTTCAAATGAGCCAAGTCATAGTAAGGCGAACCATCTTCATGGAAACCTGCCGGTGAATAGATACCAACCATTGCCGTTCCGTAATAGTAGTTACCGCCCGCATTATATGCCGTGAATGACATAGAGTCTGTCATAAAGGAGCTCCAGTTAAAGCTGGTGGGGAGGAAGTTTGTTGCGTTCCAGTAAATATTTTGGTAGCTTGCGTCAAAGAACTGAAGCTCTCCGTTCTGAACTTTACCGTCGCAGTTATTATCGTTCCATATCCACTTCTTCTCATCAGTATTTGTGCTGTATCCGGTAGCATAATAATCCTTGTTCCACGGCTCAAGCACAGCCGCCGCATAATCTGCAATTTTTGTGGAATCGTACTGCGGCGTCTTGTTATAGGAAGCCGCCGCCGGTGTTCCCGAACCTATTGCAAAGCAGGGACGGTATCTTCCGCTTTCCGTTTCAATATAGAGAACGCCCTGACCGAACGCATATTTTCTCATAGTTCCCGAAGCGTCGCTTTCAAACTGCTGAGTTGCCGCATTACCGCCGCTGTCCATGGGGAACATCTCGCCCTTAAGCGGGTCGGGAATGTATAGAATTCTCTCAACCTCATAGCTTAAATTCTCACGGTTAATTCGCATTTCAACCGGTCCCCAATATACCAAATCGGCATCGTAATCGCTTACCGAGGAGTTACCGCCCATATAGAAGGTTGAACCGATATAATCGTCTATCAAAAGACCTGTCTTTGCGCTCCACTTGGAAATTCTTCTGGGGTAGTTCCAGTCCTCTGTTACCCAAATGTTTCCGTTGTTATCAACCGCCATATCGGAAACCTCGGGAGTTAAGCCTTGCTCCTCCCACGCTCCGTCATAGGGTCTTCCGCCCTCTTGAGCCGCTTTGTATACAAGCTGACCCGTTGTGGGGTTATACGCTTTGATCTGACAATCTTCGCCCGAGTCAAAGAGAACAACATTGCCATTGTTATCCGTTGTTATAACCGAGAAAGTAACAGTTTTGTCAATTCCTTTAAGTGGCAATGCAGTAAGCTTACCCGTTACCGTGTTAATCTCAACAACCTCGTTCTGACCGGAGATTGCATAAAGATGCTTGCCATCCTTTGAATATTCAATTCCGCCAACCTGGGGAACATAAATTCTCTTTTTGGGAGTTAAGTCCTCGCCGTCGTAAATCTGAAC
>CAZTEA010000012.1:0-12581 GCA_964612315.1 uncultured Oscillospiraceae bacterium
AGGAAATTTTGATATATAATATAACATATATATGTAAAATGTGGTGTATTATGCACAAAATTTGAGTGACTGACAGCTATGCCACGCCAAAAAAGTTAGGGGATGCTTAAAATGGAAGATAGAATTTGGCTGTCTACACCGACTATTCACGGTGAAGAACAAATGTTTGTTAAGGAGGCTTTTGACACCAATTGGGTTGCACCTTTAGGAAAAAATGTTACGGAATTTGAAAATGAAATTGCGGCGTATGTAAACTGCAAGGCTGCTGCGGCGATGACTGCCGGAACGCACGCACTTCATATGGCGTTTAAATTGGCGGGAATTTCCCGAGGGGATATTGTCCTGTGCTCGGATTTGACCTTTGCCGCCACGGTAAATCCGGTTACATACGAAAACGGAACACCGGTTTTTATAGATTCCGAGAGAGAAACATGGAATATGGACCCTGTTGCTTTGGATAAGGCGCTTAAAAAATACGGAAATAAGGTCAAGGCTGTTGTGGTAGCCAATTTATACGGAACACCGGCAAAGCTTGACGAAATTACAAAGCTTTGCGATGATTACGGAGTAATTTTGATTGAAGATGCCGCCGAATCTTTGGGGGCAACCTACAAGGGAAGACAAACCGGAACTTTCGGAAAGTATAATGCAATCAGTTTTAACGGCAATAAAATAATTACATCTTCGGGCGGCGGAATGTTCTTGTCTGATGATGAAGATGCGGTGCAAAAGGTGCGCTTTTATTCAACTCAGGCACGGGATGCGGCGCCGCATTATCAGCACAGCCATATCGGCTATAATTATCGAATGAGCAATATTGTTGCAGGTATAGGCAGGGGACAGCTTATTCATTTGGATGAGCATATTGCTATTAAAAAGGCAATTTATATGAGATATAAAGAAGGCTTTAAAGAACTTCCGATTACAATGAATCCGTACCTTGATTGTTCGGTGCCGAACTTCTGGCTCAGCTGTTTTGTTCTTGATGAGGAAATCTTGGACAAGGTTAACCCTGAGATGATACGCCTTGCCTTGGAGAGGGAAAATATTGAATCCAGACCTATTTGGAAGCCTATGCACCTTCAGCCGGTTTATGAGAAGAATGACTTTATTACTGCAAACGGCGAAGATGTGGGCTCTGATATTTTCAGACGAGGCTTGTGTTTGCCGTCCGATATAAAGATGACAAACGAACAGCAGGATAAGGTTATCGAAATAATTAAGGGGATGTTTTAGTGTATAGAAAGTGTTTCAAACGCCCGATAGACATATTTTGTGCTTTGGCGGCAATTTTGGTTTTTTCGTGGTTATACATAATTGTAGCGGTTTTGGTTCGTATTAAATTGGGGAGTCCTATAATTTTTAAGCAGGAAAGACCGGGCAAGAATGAGAAAATTTTTACCCTTTACAAGTTCAGAACGATGACGGATGAAAAAGATGAAAACGGAAAGCTTTTGCCCGACAGCGTAAGACTTACAAAGTTTGGAAAATTTCTGAGAAGCACGAGTCTTGACGAGCTTCCCGAGGCGTTTAATATTTTATTCGGACATATGAGCGTTGTCGGTCCTCGACCGTTGCTTGTTAAATATCTTTCAAGATATGATGAGCATCAGGCGAGGCGGCACGAGGTTCGTCCCGGACTTTCGGGACTTGCTCAGATTAACGGTAGAAACGCAATTTCTTGGGAAGAGAAATTTGATTTAGATGTGCAGTATGTGGACAATATTACCTTTTTGGGTGATGTTAAAATTATTTTTATGACAGTTTGGAAGGCTTTTGTCAAGGAAGAGGGCATAAATGCCGAAGGTCAGGCGACAATAGGAGAATTTAAGGGAAGCGAGAAGGAGACGGTAAATGCTTAAAAAGTTGATTATTGTCGGCGCCGGCGGTATGGGCAGAGAGGTTCTTCAATGGGTTAAGGATATAAATGCACAATCTCCCACATGGGAGGTATTGGGATTTATCGATGACAATGCCTCGGCTCTTGATGATAAAGAATGTGATTTTAAAATTATCGGCGGATTGTCCGATTATAAGGCAGAAGATGATGTATATCTGACGATTGCGATTGCTTCTCCGTCGGCGAAAGAAAAAATTGTGGGAGATTTAAAAAGCAAGGGCGCAAAATTTGCCACATTGATACATCCGAGAGCAAGAATCGGAAGCTTTAACAAAATCGGTGAGGGAACAATTTTGTATCCCGGAGCTTCACTTTCGGTAAATTGTGAGGTAGGGCGGTTTGTTACTTTGCTCGGTTCGACTGTTGGGCATGACGCAAAAATCTGTGATTGGGCTTCAATTATGGGAAACTGTAACATTAACGGCGGCGTTGTTGTGGGAGAAAGAGCGTTTTTGGGCTGCCAAACGGTTACGGTTCCAAATCGAAAAATCGGCAGCGATGCCTATGTGTGTGCCGGAAGCGTTGTTATGACAAATGTGAAGTCGGGCATCAAGGTTATGGGCAATCCTGCGAGAAAGTTTGATTTGTAAAGGAGAGAGGGAAAATGTCTGTTTTATCAAATACTAAGAGATGGGTTAAGTTGGAAGCGGAAAGAAATAATCGTAACAGCTTTTCCGTATGGCTCGGTATGATTTATAACTATGTCGTATACGGCGTGTTTCCGCAAGAATATTATCATTACGGATTTTACAAGAAAAAAGCTAAAGACAAAAAGACCTATTTTACTACCAAACTCTATGCAAAACGCAGAGCAGAGCTTTCAAATCCAAATTACGAAAATTCGATTTTCTTGGATAAATACATTTTTTCGAAAGTTTTTTGCGATTTCTACGGAAGAGACTGTATGCTTATTAATAGATATACCTCGGCGGAGGAAATTGCAAGCTTTATGGAAAAAGCGAAAAAAGCTTGCTTTAAACCGCTTGAGGAGTGCGAGGGCAGAGGAATAAGGTCTTTTTCTTTAAAGAATTTTGACTCTTCGGCAGAGTGCGGTCAGGCAATTTTGGCGGCAAAAGAGGGGTTCGGTAATGCGCTTTTGGACGAGTGGCTTGTTCAAAGCGATGAGATGAACAAGTTTTACGATAAAGGCGTTAATTGTATAAGAGTGTATACTTTCCTTTACAAAGACCATTTTGAATTTTTGGACGCAAAGGTTTCCTTTGGAACGAATTCGGATATTGTAAACGCAACTTTGGGCGGCAATCTTTTTGCGACGGTGGATGTTGAAACGGGAGTTATAACCTCCGATTTGACGGATTACACCTTGGTGCTTCATAAGGAGCATCCCGTAACTCATTTTAAAGCAAAAGGAACACAGCTTCCTCAATGGGGCAAGGTTTTGAATTTGGCAAGGCGTGCGGCATATTGCGTGCCGTCGGTTGCTTATGTTGGTTGGGACATTGCTCTTACCCCGAACGGGCCGGTGCTGATTGAGGGTAATCATTGCGGTGGCTGCGGCGGAAATCAGTTCTGCACTTTAAGTGACAAGACAACGGGTGCCGCAGAAAAATGGGATGTTATAAAAAGAATATAATAGAAAAGGAGAGCGTTATGCCATTTTTTGAATTTAAAAACATAAAAATTTCGGCTTTGGCCGGTGCAGTTCCCAAAAATATTGTAAAAAGCACGGATTTTAACGATAAATTCGGAGCAGAAGCTGTGGAAAAGTTTGTTGAAATGACGGGGGTGAAAGAACATCGTGAAACAGACAAATATCAAACGGCTTCGGATTTGGGCTTTGTTGCGGCAAAGAAAATTATGGAAGAGAAGAATATTGACCCGAGTGAAATCGGTGCGATTGTATTCGGGGCGCATTCCACGGATTACAGACGCCCGGCGACGGCTTGCGTTTTGCATAAGCGATTGGGGCTTAGTAAAGATTGCGTTGCTTTTGATGTAAATTTGGGCTGTTCCGCTTTTGTTTATTGCGTTCAGGCGGTGGCTTCGATGATGCAAAGCTCGGATATAAGCAAGGCGTTGGTTATAGTTGGTGAAACATTAACCAAAATGGTAAATTCCGACGATAAATCTGCGGTAATGTTGTTCGGTGACGGCGGAAGTGCCGCTTTGCTTGAAAAAGCCGAGGAGGATACGGAAATAAAAGGATTGCTTCGGTCGGACGGCAGCGGTTATAAGGCTATAATTGCACCGGCAGGCGGTTTCAGAAATATGGACGCTTCCAACGAAACCATGGTATGGGCGGACGGTAATCCCAGAACATTATATAACACAAATATGAACGGAACGGATGTTTTCAGCTTTACAATAAGCGATGTTCCCAAAGCAATGAAGGATTTCTTGAAGAAAAGCGAAACCTCTGTGGAGGATTATGATTGCTATGCCATGCACCAAGCCAACAAGTTTATATTAAAACAGTTGGCGAAAAAATTAAAGGCAGACCCTGAAAAAATGCCTGTATGCCTTGACAGATACGGCAACACTTCGGCGCCCGCTCTTCCAATTACTCTTTGTGACGCTTACGGAGAATGCGAGGAAAGTAAAGAGGTAAATGTTTTGATGTGTGCTTTTGGTGTCGGTCTTTCGTGGGGTGTTCTCGGTGCAAAAATAAATACCGCTGATATTTATCCGATTATCGAAACCGATGATTATTTTGCGGAAGGTATTATCAATTCGCCGGAGGATATGTAAATGGTTAATGTAATTGATTTAACGGGAAAACAAATTTTGATTACCGGGGCATCTTCGGGTATGGGCAAGGAGACGGCAATTCTTTGCAGTAAGCTTGGGGCAAAGGTGATAATGGTTTCCAGAAACGAAGAAAAATTACAGTCGGTTTTAAACAGCCTTGAAGGCGATGGACATATGTATTTCCCCTTTGATTTGAGCCAAGTGGACGAAATTGAGGACTTCATTAAGGATATGATATCCAAGACAGGTCCGATTGACGGCTTTGTTCATAGTGCGGGAATGGGAAGCACCCGTCCTTTAAAACTTTTAAAGCCTGCCGCTTTAAGAGAGGTTATGGAGCTGAATTTTTATTCGTTCATAGAAGTTATCCGCTGTATTACAAAAAGAAAATGCTATAACGAAGGGCTTAGCATTGTGGGGATTTCCTCCATTTCGTCGAAACAGGGCAATCAAACCAAAACGGCGTATTGCGCTTCAAAGGGAGCTATGGATGCTTCCGTAAGATGCTTGGCAAAAGAGCTTGCCGACAAAAAAATAAGAGTAAATACGGTTAACCCCGCTTTGATAAATACAGACATATATCAGCAATTTTTGGATAATAGCGGAGACAGCGAGGATGCAAAAAATATAATGGCACGGCAGTATTTGGGCTTGGGAGAGCCTGTTGATGTTGCGAATATGATTGCCTTTTTGCTCAGCGATGCCGCTAAGTTCATAACAGGTTCTTCCGTTGATATAGACGGCGGAAGATTGTCTTCGTAAAAAATAAATTTATATATAAACAAAGGAGATGTTTAAGATGACACTTGAAGAAAAAATGGAATTATTGGTTGATACATTTGATGTTGATGCAGATGAAATCAGCGCAGATACTGTTTTGGCAGACCTTGACAGCTGGGATTCAATGACAAAGCTTTCCCTTATTGTTATGTTTGACGATGAGTGCGGAAAGAAAATTACAAGCGAAGATATTAAGAAATTTGTTACTGTTCAGGACATTTTGGACGCTATGTAATAAAAAATTTCCGTTTGGGCGCACGGTTGTGCGCTCAAACGGTGAAATATGTAACAACAAAACATTGCAAAGAGGGTTTTGTTGTTACATATTCGAAAACTAAAAGCTCAAACTCTTTGTGTTTTTGTTCCTCAATCTGAGGAAAGAAAAGGAGATGTCGGAATGAAAATATTGTATACGACTACAATCGGCGGAACAATGGGGTTTTTCAAGTCCTTTATCGAGGAGCTGAAAAAAGACGGACACACAATCGATATTGCAAGCAATATAAGCGTAAGTCCCATTCCGAAGTGCTATGAAGATTGGAAAATGAAGGTTTTTCCCCTTTCCTGTTCACGCTCCCCTTTAAGTAAGGGTAACATAAAAGCGTACAAAATACTTAAAAAAATTATAAACGAAGGAAATTATGACCTTATTCATTGCCATACTCCCGTGGGGGCGTTGCTTACAAGGCTTGCCGCAAGAAAGGCGAGGAAAAAGGGAACCAAGGTTTTATATACAGCTCACGGTTTCCACTTTTTCAAGGGAGCGCCGCTTAAAAATTGGCTGATTTATTTTCCGATAGAATGGTTTGGTTCGTTTTTTGCAGACGGAATTATTACGATGAACAAAGAGGATTATGATGTGGCGCAAAGGCGGCTTCATGCCAAGAAAACCTTTTTTGTTCACGGTGTGGGAGTAAGTAAAGGCAAAATTATTCAGTCCTCCGTTTCAAAAGAAGAAAAATTTAAGGAACTTAACATTCCCAAAGATGCGCTTATGCTTATGTCGGTTGGTGAGCTTAGCGTAAGAAAAAATCATCAAGTAATTCTTAATGCCATGGCAAAGATGGAAAATAAAAATGTGCATTATTGCATTGCCGGAAAAGGCAGCAAAGAGGAAGAACTTTTAAAGCTTGCCCAAAATCTCGGACTTGAGAAGCGCTTTCATCTTCTCGGGTTCAGGTCGGATATTAACGAACTTTTGGCGTGCTGTGATATGTTCTGCTTCCCGTCTTTGCAAGAGGGACTTCCCGTGTCTTTGATGGAGGCGATGGCATACGGCATTCCTTGTGTTGTTTCCTCAATCCGTGGCAATACCGACCTTGTAACAGAGGGAAAAGGCGGATATTTGTGCGGAGCGTACAATGTTGATGAATTTGCGA
The DNA here is from genome assembly GCA_964612315.1 of uncultured Oscillospiraceae bacterium. Taxonomy (GTDB): domain Bacteria; phylum Bacillota; class Clostridia; order Monoglobales; family Monoglobaceae; genus SIG454. The sequence continues at coordinate 6,769 of CAZTEA010000012.1, forward strand.
GCAAAATTGATATTTTATGCAAAAATCCGTCGTTAAGAGCGGAAATGGGCGAATATAACAAAGAAGTATCGAAGCTTTATATGGAAGATTGCGTGAATTGCGAAATGAAAGAGCTTTACGACGATTTTTTGAATAATTGATGAAAATTTACCGAAATGGGGCGATTAAAAGTGAAACTTTGCGAAATTGAAAAATGCACAGGCTGCGGAGCTTGTGCGGTGAGTTGCCCCAAAAAGTGCATTACAACGGAATATGATTGTATTGGGCATCTTTATCCGAAAATTGATAAAAATTTATGCGTTGATTGCGGAAAATGCGTCGGAGTTTGTCCTGTTTTGAATAATCCCAAAAAAAATGTGGCGAAAGAAGTTTGGGCGAGTTGGGCATTGGATAACGAGGAGAGAAAAACCTCTACCTCGGGCGGAGCGGCGCATATTTTCGGGAGCTATATTTTGTCATTGGGCGGTAAGGTATACGGAAGCGCAATGACTGATACGGGAATACAGCACATAAGAGTGGAAAATTTTGAAGATTTAAAGCGGCTTAAGGGCTCAAAGTATGTCCAAAGTCCGATTTTAAACATACTTTCCTCTTTAAAAGAGGAAGTTGCGGCAAACATTCCCGTTTTGTTTGTCGGTACACCCTGTCAATGTGCGGCAGTTGCCAATTATGTGGGAAAAGACTTCGAAAATTTATATCTTGCGGATTTAGTTTGCACAGGTGTGCCACCGCAAAAATTATTGTGGGAGCATTTAAATATCCAAGGGATGCCAAATTCGGTCCGATTTCGTGATGAAAGCGGAACAAGGCTTACCGTAACGGAAAATGGCAGAGCTACTTATCAAAAAGCGGTGTGGGAGGATTATTTTCTAATGGGCTTTGCAAAGCATTTGTTCTTTAGAGAAAGCTGTTATAATTGCCCTTTTGCCGACGATAAGCGGAGTGCTGATATAACTTTGGGTGATTTTTGGGGTTTGGGCATAAAAAAACCGTTTTCGCACAGCCAAAAAGGTGGAGTTTCGGAAATTTTTGTAAATAGCGACAAAGGTCGGCGGCTCTTTGAGGCGGTGAGCGAAAAGCTGTTTTTGGAAAGGCGGGAAATTGACGAAGCCAAGGAATTTAATCCAAGATATAATTCCCCATCGTTGCCCCATAAAAATAAAGATAAGTTTGTTATGTTATACAGAAAAAAGGGGTTTAAGAAAGCTTTTAAAGCTTCCATGGTTCGTGAAAGATTGCATTACTTTGCGTACAGAGGAAAGCGAAAGATTAAAAAGCTTCTTAAACATTGATACTATTGACAACAAAGGATGGATAAGATGAAGAGATTGAGTTTGGCGTCTTTTGCGGCGATTATTTATATGCTGTTTGTAATCACCGGCTTTAAGGCTGATGACGGAAATGTGGTTTTCAGTATAATAACGGTGGGCGTTATGGGTATAATGCTTGTAAAGTCAGGCTTTGATTTACCCGGTATGGTTGTAAGTGATACGACCGGAAAGCTGATGGCGGCGTACCTTGTGCTGTGTTTTTTGGTTTTAACGGTAACGCCGAGCAGCGCTTACAGGTTTACTTTAAGCCGTTTTAATTTGTTTTTTCCGATAGTTATGTATATTTATTTTAAGAATGAGAAAAAAAGTCTTAAAACCCTATTGTATGTGGGCTTTTTGGTTTGGGCGGTTATAGGAATCCGAGCGGTTATAATGTATTCGACGGGGCAGGTAAGTGCCAGAGATGTTATTTCTCATAAGGTTGAGGGGAACTTTATGATTGGCGGTGGATACGGACTTGCAATAGGTTCTACTATTTTGGGTGTTTTCCTTTTGGAAATGATTTTATGGAAAAAAGTTAAAGCCAATATTTTCAATATTGCATTTATTGTTCTTATGTGCTTGGTTGTGTTTTACACCCAGTCAACAATAACGATTATTGCTCTGTTTTTCGGCTTGTTGTGCGCTTTTATATTTAGGTTGTTTAAAATTTCAACCTTAAAAGAGTTTGGTGCATCTCAGCTTGTTGCCGTTATGGTTATGATTATGGGGGCGTTACTGCTTTTTGCTTATAAAGAGTCAATCGGTCACTACATACTGAATGCTACGGCGGGAAGTGATGATGTGGTTATGAACCGATTAAAGGAGATTGGAGTTTTGCTTACTCAAGGCTCAGAATCGTCCTCTTATTTGGGATCTGATATGGGCGACCGAATGAACAGAATTTCCAGCTCAGTTGATGTGTTTTTTGATTATCCGCTTTTCGGTGCTATGCTGGAACACGGCTCGAATTTCTATCAGCTTCAGGAAATCGGAATCGGAAGCCACGGCGAATTTTTTGATGCTTTCGGTCTTTACGGCATTATAAATGCAATTCCGTATTTGGGAATGTTTTTTGTCTCTGTTTATCGGGAGCGGAAATTGCAGAAGGCTTCAATCGGATTTGGTTACATTGTGGCAATTTTAATTCTTATGTTCTTTAATCCGTTTTTGTTTGCTCAGTCTAATTTGGTGCTTTTCTTTATGGTGCCTGTTATGACTTTGATTTACAATTCGAAAGCGGAGGAAACGGAGGAACTGGATTCGGCGGCGAGTATCTTGTCGCAAAGCATTGTGAAAGAGGAAGGACGGTAATATGAGCAAAAGTGAAGACACAAGACTTTCGTTTTTTAAGGGATTTGTTGGATTTTCTCTTTCTTCGTGGGTAAATGCGGGGTTGAGCCTTATTTCAACACCCATTATGACACGAGCATTTTCCACGGGAGAACTGGGAAAAATAAATATTTTTATTGCCTTGGTCAATTTAATTTTAAATGTGGCGTATCTTGGCATAGACCAGGCGTTTACAAGATTTTATCACGAACCGCCGGGGAAAAATAACAAAAAGAGCTTTTTAACCGTTTGTATGACCCTTGTGGGAGTGGGCTTAATCTTTATGTCAATTTTGATAGGCTGTTTCCGTGAATGGGTATCGACAAAAGTTTTGGGATATGTAACATTTATTATTCCCGTATCGCTTATAGTGTCAATTATCGCTCAAACGGTTGTAAGATTTACCAATTTAACGGCGAGAATGGAAAAAAGTATTCTCCTTTTTAATATTCAGGCGATAACAACCACCGTAATCAGCAATATGTCATATGTTGCGGTTGCTTTTTACAATCCGACAGCAGAAGCGGCAATTATATTTCGCACATCTCTTACATTGCTTTCGGCTTTTGTATTTTTGACAATTGTTGTTAAGAAGTCTATGTCGTTTAAAGTTGATTTGTCAAAAAAAGTGGTAAGCACGGTGCTACTTTATGCGCTTCCAATTTGTCCGGCGGCAATTTTGTCGGTGGCAAACAGTTCAATCGGTCAGCTTCTTATGGAGAGATATGTGGATTATTCCGCTGTCGGAATTTATTCAAATGCCGTAACAGTTGCGGGAATAATAACCATTATCCAAACCGGGCTCAGCAGTTATTGGGGACCGTTTGTTTACGAAAATTATAAAACAAAACAGGACCAAATTATAAAAATGCACCATGTTATATCGTTTATTATGATAATGTTCGGCTTGGGCTTGATTATGTTCCAAGACCTTATATATTTAATTTTGGTCGGAAAAAATTTTTGGGCAAGCAAACAGCTGTTTCCGATGCTTGTTATATCACCTGTGTGCTACACCATATCGGAAACATTGGGTATGGGAATAAGGCTTGCAAGAAAAACTTTCTTAAATATTCCCGTTTATTTAATAAATTTGATTGTTAATGTGGGACTTTGCTTAATCCTTTTGCCGAGAATCGGCGTTGTGGGAGCGGCTGTTTCAACAATGGTTTCCGGAGTTTGCACTCTTGTCATAAAGAGCTTTTTCGGAGAAAGAACTTATCGCTGTTCAGACAATTATTTCAAGCTTGCAATTGCTCTTTCGGCAATGATTGCGGCGGCGGTTATTCATATATTTGTTTATGAATCGCCGATTAAATATTTGGTTTATATTGCGGCAATGATTATTGTTATGCTGGCATATATCCCGCAGATAAAGCAGGTTATGGCACTTTGCGGAGATATTTTAAAGAAACTTGGTTTTAACAGGAGATAAAATATGAATAATATACTCTTATATTTGCATGGTGGAAGCGGAAATAAAGGCTGTGAAGCAATTGTGCGCTCTACGGTTGGAATTTTAAATCAAAAGGGCGATAACAAGTATACTCTTGCAACTTGGTCTTGCAAGGAGGATAAAAAAGCGGGGCTTGATAAGCTTTGTCGTTTGATTGCGGCGAAAAAGCATATTTCACCGAAAAACCCTCTGTGTATTGTCGCTGCTTGCTGTCATAAATTTTTAAAAACCGTTAAACCTTTGTATAAACTTCAATATGTTAATTTCGAAAAACAGTCTTATGAAAATATGTATGCTTTTTCAATAGGAGGAGACAACTATTGCTACGGCGGACGGGGAATTTTGAAGCTTCACCACGATAAGGTAAAGAAGGAAGCGAAAAGGTCTTATCTTTGGGGATGCAGTATAGAAAAATCGTCTTTGGATGAGGCAACGGTTAATGATTTAAAAAGATATGATATGATTTTTGCAAGGGAAAGCTTGACTTACGGTTTCCTAAAGGAGGCAGGCTTTAAGCAGGTTAAGCTTTATCCCGACCCTGCATTTACGCTGGATAAAGAGAAATGTCCCTTGCCGGCCGGCTTTGAGGTGGGCAATACGGTCGGAATAAATATCAGTCCTTATGCGTATTCGGGCGACAGGGAGATAGCTGAAAAAAATTATGTTAACCTTATAAAGTGGATATTACAAAATACGGATATGAAAATTGCACTTATTCCTCATGTTAATAAAGGGGCAAACAGCGACGATGCTTGTCTTAAAAAGCTTTATGAAAAGTTTGAAAGCGACAGAATAATTTTGGTTGCGGACCAAGAAAATTGTATGAAAACCAAGTATATAATTTCAAAGTGCAGATTCTTTGTGGGAGCGAGAACGCATTCCACAATTGCGGCATATTCCACAAAAGTACCCACCATGGTTTTGGGCTATTCGATAAAATCCGTAGGGATTGCAAAAGACATATTCGGGGAAAAAGAAAATTATGTTCTTCCCGTAAGCGATTTCAAAACGGAAAACGATGTTTCGAATATGTTTGCTAAAATGGTTGAAAGTGAAGAGGAAATCCGTGAGCATTACAATAATTTTATGGACGAATACATAAAGAAAGCCTTTTCGGCAGTTGATGAAATCGATATGTAACGGAGGTTAAAATGACAAAAGATTTTGAAGATATGCTCGCTTTGCTTCGAAAAAGTGTTCGAGGGGACGATATTTCTCTGCCCGAAAATATGAATTACGGGAAAATCGGAACGCTTGCACTTCAGCAGCAGATTATGCCTCTTATTTTCTCTTTTATTGAGGAAGCGTATAACCGAGGGGAGTTTCAAGGCAAACCGCAAATTGTTGAAAATATGAAGACGCGAATTATGATGTCCGTTGCCGCCGGAATCAAAAGAGAGCGGTTTTTGTCACAAGTTTTGGATAAAATGAAAGAGCGGGGAATCGTTTGCGTTCTTTTGAAAGGAGCGCTTTTGGCGGATTTGTATCCCGAGCCCGAACTTAGACTTTCCGGTGATATTGATTTATATGTGGATGAAAAAGACGAAAAAGCGGCAATCGAGGTATTAAAGGAGCTGGATTTTCAGGTAACTCCTCGAAAAATCGGCGAAAACGACAGCGAATGCACCCATAAAATTATCAAAAGCCTTGAACTGCATATTTCACTTTATGAAGACCATTGTGCAACACTTTGGTTTGATTGCATTAAGTATGAT
>CAZTEA010000013.1:0-11758 GCA_964612315.1 uncultured Oscillospiraceae bacterium
ATTCTGTCAAGAAGCGGGCCGCTTATCCGACTCATATATTTGGCAATCTGCCCCTCTGAGCAATAACACTCATGATGGGGGTCTCCCAAATATCCGCATGGGCAAGGGTTATAAGATGCGATAAGCATAAAATCGCAAGGATATTTATATGTTCCACCTGCACGGGTTATTGTTATTTCGTTGTCCTCTAAGGGTTGACGCAAAATTTCAAGCGCATCACGGCGAAACTCCGGAAGCTCGTCCAAAAACAACACGCCGTTATGGGAAAGGCTGACTTCGCCGGGGCGTGGATTTGTTCCGCCGCCCGATAAGCCCACGGCGGAAACCGTGTGATGCGGACTTCTGAACGGTCTTGAAGTAATCAAAGGTACATCGCTTGGCAAAGTGCCGGAAATACTGTGAATTTTAGTTACTTCCAAAGCCTCTTCAAATGTCATATCGGGCAGAATCCCGGGCACTCGTTTGGCAAGCATTGTTTTTCCCGAACCGGGAGGTCCGGAAAGAGCAATGTTGTGTCCGCCGGCAGCCGCAATTTCAAGGGCACGCTTAATGCTTTCCTGACCCTTAACCTCAGAAAAATCAAAGGGGTAATCACGATTTTTTTCAAATAATTCTTTGGCATTAACTTCTATTTTTTGCAGGCTTTCACGGCAAGAAAGGTGCATAATCACCTGAGTCAGATTTTTTGCGCCGTATATTTCCATATCGCCGATTATTGCTGCTTCTTTGGCATTCTCTTCGGGAAGAATAACTTTTTTGTAACCGTTTTGATATGCTGAAATTACCATGGGCAAAACCCCTCTGGCAGGGCGCAAACTGCCGTCTAAAGCAAGCTCGCCCAAAATAACATAGCTTTGTGTTTCCGTGGGCTTAAGCTGATCTGAGGCGATTAAAATTGCAACGGAAATGGGTAGGTCATAAATGGCACCTGCCTTTTTAACTCCTGCCGGAGCAAGATTAACCACAATCTTCTTTGCCGGCACGGAAAATCCTGAATTTCTGATTGCGGAGCGAATGCGTTCTTTAGATTCTTTAACCGCAGTATCGGGAAGACCCACAATATCAAAGGACGGAAGGGCGTTGGAAATATCAACCTCCGCCTCCACAATAAAGCCGTCTATTCCGCTTAGTGCAGCGCTGTTAATTTTCGCAAGCATAATTTAACTCCTTTGCCTTACTGCTTCGTATATCAAAATTCCTGCCGCCACAGAAGCGTTAAGGGATTCAATTTCGCCAATCATGGGTATTTTTACCAAAAAGTCGCATTTTTCCCGAACCAAACGGCTTATGCCTTCGCCTTCGCTGCCTATGACAATGGCAAGCGCACCTTTAAGGTCGGAATTATAATGAAAATCCGTTGCTTGAAGATCTGTTCCTGCCACCCAAACGCCTTCCCTTTTCAGCTTTTCGATGGTTTGAGAAATATTCGCCACCTTTGCCACGGGAATATATTCGATTGCGCCTGCCGAAACCTTTGAAACCACGGCGTTAAGGCTTACACTTCGATTTTTGGGGATAATGACGCCGTGCATTCCGGCAGCGTTTGCCGTTCTTATAATGCTTCCCAAGTTATGTGGGTCGGAAAGTCCGTCGGCAATGAGAATAAACGGCGGCTCGCCCTTTCCTTTTGCCTTGTTTAAAATGTCTTCAACCGTTGCGTATTTGTGCGCCGCAACAAAAGCAACAACCCCCTGATGATTGCCGCCGTCCGCAAGTTCGTCCAGCTTTTTCCTGCTTGCAAACTTGTATAAAATGCGGTTTTCCTTTGCCAAAGCCACAACTTTGGAAATTTGGCTGTGAGTAATTCCGTCTTGCAAATAAATTTTATCTATTTCCCGTTTTGAAGCCAAAGCTTCAAGAACAGGATTTCGTCCGTATATTTTATCTTCCATAATTTTTCCTCCGTAATAATTTCAGTATATCACAACGGAGAAATTTTTGCAACAATAAAAGTATTGCAAAATGGGGAAATTTGAAGTATAATATAATGAGCGTATTGTTAGTCAATATAGTATAGGGTAGGTTATGAATATGAAAATTCTTGCAATTGAAAGTTCCTGTGACGAAACAGCGGCGGCTGTGGTTGAAAACGGGACTTCGGTTTTGTCAAATATAATAAATACACAAATCGACACTCATAAACGCTACGGCGGAGTTGTGCCGGAGATTGCCTCCAGAATGCACATTGAAAATATAACTGAGGTTATTGACCGAGCGTTAAAAGAGGCGTCGCTTACCTTTGATGATATAGATGCCCTTGCCGTAACTTACGGGCCGGGCTTGGTGGGCGCTCTTTTGGTTGGAGTTTCAACGGCAAAGGGGCTTGCTTACGGACTGAAGAAGCCGCTTATTCCGGTTCACCACATTAAAGGGCATATTTGTGCAAACTATATTGAAAATCCGAATTTTCGTCCGCCCTTTGTATGCCTTGTAGCATCGGGAGGGCACAGCCATATTGTTCATGTTAAGGATTTTAATACATATGAGGTTTTGGCAAAAACCTGTGATGATGCGGCGGGAGAAGCTTTTGACAAAGTGTCCAGAGTGTTGGGGTTGGGTTATCCGGGCGGCCCTGCTGTTCAGAAAGAAGCGGAAAAGGGTGACCCCGAAGCTATCCGCTTCCCCAGGGTAAATATGGGGAAAGACGGTTTTGATTTTAGCTTCAGCGGAGTTAAAACCGCTGTTATAAATTACATTCATAATGCCGAGCAAAAGGGCGAAGAAATCAACAAAGCCGATGTTGCCGCTTCCTTTCAGGAGGCTGTGGTTGATGTTCTTTCGGCGCATTTAATCAGCTGTGCAAAAAAATGCGGCGTTAAGCAAATTGCTCTTGCGGGAGGAGTTGCCTCAAACGGGCCTCTTCGTCAGCGTATTGCAAAAAAAGCCAAGGAAAATGATTTTTCGCTGGCGTTTCCGTCACCGATTTTGTGTACGGATAATGCTGCAATGATTGGCTGTGCGGCATATTATGCTTATCAAAACAACGAAACGGCAAAGCCGGACCTAAATGCGGTTGCGTCGCTTCCGCTTGAATAACAGGAGGAGAAATTATGGTTATTACTTATATTTGCGGTAATTCACTTTATATCAATTTAACAAACCGATGCAGTAATGCTTGCGCTTTTTGTGTGCGAGACAAGCACGATAATGTTAACGGCGAAGATAATTTGTGGCTTGACCGTGAACCCTCGGTCGAGGAAATCAAAAACGATATTAAACGCCGCAACCTTTCAGACTATGATATGGTTGTTTTCTGCGGTTTCGGCGAGCCTATGGAAAGATACGATGATGTTATTCTCTTGGCAAAATGGCTTAAAGAAACCTACAACAACATAAAAATCAGAATTAACACCAACGGTCAGGGGAATCTTATTGCCAAGAGGGATTTAACCCCTGAGCTTTCGGGTATTGCGGATATTGTTTCCATAAGTCTTAACACGGATACGGCGGAAAAATACGATGCTTTGTGCCAAAGTGAATTTGGAATTGAGGCGTTCGACGGTCTTATAGATTTTGCCAAAAAGGCGAAAAAATATGTTCCCGAAGTGATTTTTTCCGTGGTTGACCATGTTACTTCCGTGCAGGAAATCGAAAATTGCAGAAAAATTGCTGAAGACTGTGGTGTTTCCTTTCGGGTGAGAGAATATATCGAATAGACATAAAATAAAAACAGACAGGCATATAATAAAAGGGGTGAAGTAAATGGATATTGATGTTTCAACCGTTACCGCTTTTGCAGGCGGACTTTTATTGCTTATTGCCGTTGTTTTGTTTATTGTGCCGAAACCTATAAAAAAACTTATAAAGCTCGTTTTAAACGGCCTTATCGGAGGCGTTACTCTTTGGATAGTAAACCTTATCGGAAGCTCCGTCGGGCTTTTTGTTCCCTTAAATCCTTTAACCGCTTTGATTGCGGGTATTTTGGGATTTCCGGGAGTTATACTTTTGATTGTGATAGGATTTATCAAATAGGAGGATAAGGGCATTGAGCAATTTACATATCTGCTCTTTAAGAAGCGGAAGCAAGGGAAATTCCACCCTTGTATTTTCAAATACCACCAAAATTCTGGTGGATTGCGGAATAAGCTGTAAAATGGCGGTTTCCGCTCTTTCCGACATAGGAATTTCGCCCTATGACATAAATGCTGTGGTTGTTACCCATGAGCATGGTGACCACATTAAAGGAATTAACCTTTTTTCGGGGAAATACGCAATCCCCGTTTTTGCAAACTCCGATACATGGACAAGTATGCGCAATAGCCTTGACCGAGTTTGTGAGGAGTGTGTTAAAATTATTGAGGAAGAAAGCGTCAAAATCGGCGATATCAATGTTTGTGCATTCCCGATTTCGCATGATGCGGCAAACCCTGTGGGATATACCTTTGTTGCGGGAGATGAAAAAATATCCGTTGCAACGGATATGGGGACTGTAACTCCGGCGGTGTATGCGGCACTTCAAGGGTCGGACAAGATTTTGCTGGAGGCAAATCATGATGTGAATTTGCTTTCCATGGGGGCATATCCCCAAATGCTGAAACGCCGTATATTGGGGGATTTTGGGCATCTTTGCAATGACCGTGCGGGTGAGATTGCTCTCTCGCTTTTAAACAGCGGTACAAAAAATTTCCTTCTCGGTCATTTAAGCCGGGAAAACAATAACCCGGATTTGGCTTATGCCACAGTTTTGGAATTTCTTTCCCGAAAAGGAGCAAAAGAGGGTAAGGATTTCACCTTGGATATGACATATCCGGAAAAAATCAGTAAAATTATTTAAAAGGACGAATGAAAAAATGGCAACCACTCTTTATATCGTTATTCCTTGCTACAATGAAGAAGAAGTTCTTCCGATTACCGCTGAAAAGATTAAAGCGGTTTTGCTTTCCATGGGGAATCGGATTTCCGCAAAAAGCCGTGTTCTTTTTGTGGATGACGGAAGCCGTGACCAAACATGGAAAATAATACAAGCTCTTTCGAAGAAAGACCCATTGTTTTCGGGAATTAAGCTTTCTCGGAATATGGGTCACCAAAAGGCTTTGCTTTCAGGGTATGAAACGGCAAAGCTTTATTGCGACTGTGCAATTTCCGTTGATGCGGATTTACAGGACGATATAGAGGTTATACCTCAATTTGTGGATAAATTCAAAGAAGGCTGCGAAGTGGTTTATGGGGTAAGAAAAGACCGCAGCACGGATACATTATTTAAAAAATCAACGGCATCGGCTTTTTACGGCATAATGTCCGCTTTCGGCGCCGAAACGGTCAAACACCATGCGGATTACCGACTTTTGGGAAAACGGGCGCTGGAAGCGTTATCGTCTTTTAAAGAAGTGAATTTGTTTTTAAGAGGCATAGTTCCTTTGGTCGGATTTAAGTCTGACATAGTTTATTACGACCGTAAGGAAAGGGTGGCGGGCGAATCCAAATATCCCTTAAGAAAAATGATTTCTTTTGCGGCGGAGGGGTTGGTATCGTTTAGCATAAAGCCGATACGCCTTATTTTAGGTCTCGGATTGGCGGTTGTATTTCTTTCAATTTTGGCGGCAATTTATGTTCTGGTTTCGTATTTCACGGGGCATACAACGGCAGGCTGGTCGTCCTTAATGATTTCTCTGTGGTTTTTGGGCGGCGTTCAGCTGGTGTCAATCGGAATAATCGGTGAGTATATCGGCAGAATATACAGAGAGGTAAAAGATAGACCTCGGTATATCGTAGAAAAATCGGTAAATTTGGATGATTTCACAAAATAGACATATATTCGTGCTATACTTGGATTAAACGAAGATATGAGGCGGTGAAAATATGATAAAAATATTGGTTGTTGATGACGAATTTCGGCTGAGAAAAATTATTCGTGATTTTTTGACGGCTAAGAATTTCGATGTTATAGAAGCCTGTGACGGTGAGGAGGCAATTGATACATTTTTTGCCGGAAACGATATTGACTTGGTTATTTTGGATGTTATGATGCCGAAAATGGACGGTTGGGAGGTTTGTCGGCGTATCAGGAAGGACTCTTCCGTGCCGATAATTATGCTTACTGCAAAATCCGAAGAAATGGACGAGCTTTACGGTTTTGATATCGGTGCGGACGAGTATATTACAAAGCCTTTTTCGCCCAAAATACTTGTTGCTCGGGTTGAGGCTTTGTTAAAGCGAAATCAAGTGTTAACAGGTAGCAGTAAGTGTATCGGAGATATAGAAATCAATAAAGATGCCCACACAGTTAAGGTTAAGGGTGAGGATGTTGCCTTAAGCTTTAAGGAGTTTGAACTTCTTACCTATTTTGCGGAAAATCAGGGACTTGCACTTTCACGAAACAAAATTCTTAACAATGTTTGGGATTTTGACTATTTCGGGGACGCAAGAACCGTCGATACTCATGTAAAAAAGCTTAGAAGCAAGCTTTTATCTTGCGGAGATTACATTAAAACCGTACGAGGGATAGGATATAAATTTGAGGTAGAGTAACTATGAAAGCAAAGAGAAAGGGATTGATAGGAACACGGAGCCTTAAAGGCAGACTATTTATTCTTACGAATTTGACCATAATTTTTGTTATCGGCGTTTGTGTGTTGCTAAATTCATTGGTTTTTGAACAGTATTACTTAAGCAACAAAACGGATATTTTGTTCAACCAGCTTTCGGATATTGAGCGGGTTTTAAACGATGATGATTTAAACGGGGACGATATGTATCTTGAAATTGAGCGCCTTTGCGTAACCTCAAATATTCAGGCAATGATTTTAAATACGGATGGGCATATGATTTATTCGTCTCTTCCCGAAAATTCCTTTCGTTTAACCCAATCTCCGGGAGTTAAGGTTGATGTGCAGGACGACACAATTTCCGTACGCATTCCGGCGAAAAACGGCGAATGGAAAAACCGAAGAATCTTAAAACAGGGTGATAATTTTGTTTTGTCCTCAGCTTATATCAAATCGCTGGGTACTCATTTTATCGAGCTTTTTTCGGTTACCGACGGAAATTATGTGGTGTTTATCCAATCCTCAATGGCGCCAATTCACGAAAGCGTAAAATTTTCGAACCGATTTTTGATAAGCGTGGGAATTTTGGTGGGACTTTTGTCATCGATAGTTGTTATGCTGGTGGGCAGCAGTCTTGTAAAGCCCATACGAAAGCTTTCCGATATTGCGAAAAGAATGGCAAGAATGGATTTCAGCCAGCGTTATAACGGAACCACTTATGATGAAGTTGAGATATTGGGGCAGAGTATGAATACCATGTCCGAAAATCTTGAAAAATCCATTATGGAACTTAAATCAGCTAATCTTCAGCTTCTTGCGGACATTGATAAAAAGGAAAAAATAGACAGGCAAAGAACGGAATTTATGTCCAATGTTTCTCATGAGCTTAAAACGCCAATTGCTTTAATCGAGGCGTATGCCGAAGGTCTTAACGAAATGGAATTGGATGATGAAAGCCGTGCATATTACTGCGATGTAATTTTGGACGAAACGAAAAAGATGAATGTTCTTATTAAAAAGCTTATGTCGCTTATGCGTATTGAATCCGGGGCAGAACGCCTTGATGTGTCAAGATTTAATATAACCGAGCAAATAAGCGAAATCCTCAAGCAAAAGGCAATTTTGCTTGAGCAAAACGGCATTACGGCAACTCTTGATACCACCGAGGATATTTATGTTTGGGCAGATGACTTTTTGATAGAAGAGGTTTTTCTTAATTATCTTACCAATGCGATAAAATATTGTTCCGGTGACAAGACGGTAAAAATAAATATCGAAAAGAACGATGAGATGGTGAGGGTAAATGTGTTTAACACGGGCGCTCCGATTGATGGTGAGGTTCTTGAAAATATGTGGAAAAGCTTTTATATGGCAGATAAGGCAAGAAATCGTGAAAATGGCAGTCAAGGACTGGGACTTTCGATTGTTGCGGCAATCATTAAAGCACATAACCACAAATACGGTGCATATAACACGGATGATGGCGTAGTGTTCTACTTTGAACTTGATGGCGACCACCAACAATAACATAAAAACAGGTGAAGCTTTGGCTTCACCTGTTTTTATGTTATTTATCGATTTTCCAATTATCGAGTCCCGACTGAATTGCGTGCATAATCCGAGTTTTAAAGTGGTGGTCATCTTTGTTTTTGTCATTTATAAAATTCTTCATATCCTGACGTTTTGAAAATCCGTCCATGGGGCACAAATTTTTCACCACAGGTAGCTCAGCCCGTTTTGCATACCCCTTAATATCTCCTTCCGGAACATATATAAGAGGGCGGATGACATTCATATCAATACGGGAAAGGTAGGTTACAGGGGAAAAGCTGTTCAGCCTGCCCTCGTAAAAAAGCGAGAGGAAGAAGGTTTCTATAACATCTTCGTTGTGATGACCCAGCGCAACCTTGTTGCAGCCTGCCTCTTTGGCTGTTTCGTTAAGAGCGCCCCGCCTCATTTTTGAACAGAGAGAGCAAGGATTGCTTTCTTTCCTTATATCAAAAAGAACATGGCTGATTTCGGTGTTTTTGATTATATAAGGAACATCAATTTCTTTACAAAATTTTTCGATGGGCGAATAATCCATACCGTCAAAGCCCATATTGACGGTTATTGCTGTAAGGGAAAAATCTTTTCCCGCAAATTTTCGGTACGCCGCAAGAGCAGACAAAAGCGCCAAGCTGTCTTTTCCGCCTGAAATTCCAACGGCAACCCGATCGCCGTCCTCTATCATATTATAATCGCTGATTGCACGGCGCATATGGCTTAAAATTCGTTTCATTTATTTTGTCAATCCTTTCATCATTTCGCCGAGAGCTTGGCTTCTGTGGCTTATGGAGTTTTTAACCCGGGCAGGAAGCTCCGCCATGGAGCAATCAAATTTTGGAACATAAAATATCGGGTCGTATCCAAAACCGTTTTCGCCGTGTCTTTCGCAAAGAATTGATCCTTCGCATTTGCCGAAAAAGGTTTTTTCTTCTCCGCTTGGGAAAACCACCGCAATACAGCACGCAAAATGCGCACCTCGTTTTTCAATAGGCACGCCTTTAAGCATTGTTAAAAGCTTGTCTATATTTTCGTCATCGGTGGCATTCTCTCCGGCAAAGCGTGCCGTATAAACACCGGGACTGCCGTTGAGAAAATCAACGCAAATTCCGCTGTCGTCGGCAATTGTGGGCAGATTGGTAGCCTTTGCAACCGTTCTTGCCTTAATTAACGCATTGTCTTGAAAAGTTTCGCCGTCCTCAATGATTTCAAGGTCTTTTGCATTGGTTTCGTCCATGGTTATAATGGAAAAGCCGTTGCCCAAAATGCTTTCGATTTCCATGGCTTTATGTTTATTTTTACTTGCAAGTACAAATTTCATTTCAAATCACTCTCCCGCTTATACTTATATCACAAAAATTGCAAAATGTAAAGATTATAGGTTGCAAAATTTTTCTGTCTGTGATATAATAATATGGAATTTTTATGTTTATTTACATAGGAGGAAGTTATTATGAAAAAAATTATGGCATTATTGTTGACTGTGCTTACGGTACTCGGCATTTGCGCATCTTTTACAAGCTGCGGAATTGACCCGGCAAAGGATTTGGAAAATAGTAAAGAAAACGGCAAATTAAAGATCGGTTATACGATTTATGAGCCTATGAATTATAAAGAAAACGGCAAGCTTACAGGGTTTGATACCGAATTTGCCGAAGCTGTATGCGAAAAGCTCGGCGTTGAAGCTGAATTTATTTTAATCGATTGGGACAACAAGCTAATGGAACTTGAATCCGGAAACATTGACTGTATTTGGAACGGTATGACCATTACGGACGAAATCAAAGCCGGTGCAGATGTTTCGAAGGCATATGCAAAGAACAAGCAGGTTGTTGTTATGGACAGCGAAAAAGCAAAGTCTGTTAAGGGTGTGAATGATCTTGAGGGTCTTACATTTGCGGCAGAAGCAGGCTCTGCCGGCGAAAGCGCCGTTAAAGATAACAAGCTCGACAAGGGATTTGTTCCCGTAAATGCGCAGACGGATGCACTTTTAGAGGTTAAAAGCGGAAATGTTGACGCTTGCGTAATCGATGTTACAATGGCAGAGTCTATGACAGGCGAGGGAACAGACTATGCTGATTTGGGAATTGCATTAAAGCTTACCGATGAAGAATACGGTGTGGCTTTCAGAAAAGGCTCTAACCTTACAAGCGAAGTAAACAAAATGATGGACGAGCTTAAAAAAGACGGTACATTAGACTCTCTTGCCGACAAATATAAGAAAATTCAGTTGGCATTTTAACAATCACGAAAACATTTGAGGTAGGTTTATGTTTATAGAGGTAACGCAAAGCCTTTTGGTCGGCTTTGGAACAACAGTAAAAATATTTATATTAACATTGCTTTTGGCACTTCCGTTGGGACTTATCATAAGCTTTGGGTCTATGAGCCGATTCAGACCTCTTAAATATGTGGTCAGAGTTGTTATTTGGGTTATCCGCGGAACACCCCTTATGTTGCAAATCATAGCGTTGTTTTATGTGCCGGGGTTGATTTTCGGATATCAATATCCAGCTTTGAATATTTTCGGACTGCTTGAACTTTCACCTCGTTTTATGTGTGTTTTGGTTGCGTTTGTTATCAATTACGCTTGCTACTTCTCGGAAATTTTCAGAGGCGGCATTGAAGGGATATCAAAGGGCCAGTACGAAGCCGGTCAGGTTCTCGGTATGACAAAAACTCAAACATTTTTCCGTGTGGTTTTAATGCAGGTTGTAAAGCGCATTGTTCCGCCGATGAGCAATGAAATTATCACTCTCGTGAAAGACACATCTCTTGCCCGTGTAATCAGCGAGCTCGAACTTATTTGGTGCGCACAGGAATTTGCCCGTACAGACGGTCTTATTTGGCCTCTTTTCTACACGGCGGTGTTCTATCTCCTTTTCTGCGGTGGTTTAACACTCTTGTTTGGATATATTGAGAAAAAATTAAATTATTACAGAGGTTAGTTATGGCGATACTCGAACTTAAAAATATACATAAAAGCTTTGGTAAAAACAAGGTCTTGCACGGCATAGACCTAACTTTGGAAAAAGGTCAGGTTCTTTCGATTATCGGCTCGTCGGGCAGCGGAAAAACAACGCTTTTGCGGTGTATAAATTTTCTTGAAATTGCTGACAAGGGCGAAATTTTGGTTGACGGCAAAAAAATTTTTTCTGCCGGAGAAAAAATTACTTCAAAAGAAATGCGTGAAAGACAACTGAATTTCGGTTTGGTTTTTCAGGATTTTAACCTTTTTCCCCAGTACACGGTTTTGGACAACATTATGCTTGCCCCAAAGCTTTTGGCAACATGCGGCAAAAAGCTGACCCGTGCGGAGAAAAAGATAGTATCTGAGAATATCCGCAAAGAGGCTGTTGAGCTTTTAAAGCGTGTGGGGCTTGCCGATAAGCTCAACAGTTATCCCTGTGAGCTTTCCGGCGGTCAAAAGCAGCGAATCTCCATCGCCAGAGCGTTGGCTCTTTCTCCGAAGATTCTTTTCTTCGACGAGCCCACTTCAGCCCTTGATCCGGAGCTTACCGGCGAAATTTTGAAGGTTATCCGTCAGCTTGCGGCAGAACAAACTACAATGGTTATCGTAACTCACGAAATTGATTTTGCCGAAGCGGTAAGTGATAAAATCATATTTATGGACGGCGGCGTTATTGAAGAAGAGGGAACTCCCGAGGAAGTAATTAAAAACCCGAAGAGTCTCCGAACGAGAGCATTTTTAACAAAGCTTTCCGATC
>CAZTEA010000014.1:0-11626 GCA_964612315.1 uncultured Oscillospiraceae bacterium
AATCATTAATGGCGGAACAGCGTTTCCGGTTTGCACTCGTTCTTGAACAGTCCCTCCGCAAAAAACATAGGAATCAGGAAAACTTTGGATTCGAGCCCGCTCTCTTATTGTTAAACCTCTTGGCTGAGTCGGATGTCCAAATTGAAATTGTGGTCTGATTCCACCTGCCAGCTGTGTAGGACTTGGCAAATCAAGTTTAAGGCGAATCCGTTGCTTGAATTTCTCATACATGGGTTTGCCGGGTTCTGTGTTGGCAATTTTTTTGATTGTTTCTTTAGGATGGTTTGGTGCTGTATGGTTTGAAAGTTTAACGGGGGGAACAATATTTAATTCTCCGTTTTCGCCTCGCATCAATTTTTGATATTCGGTTTGTGCGGGCAGTAAATATTTGTCACAGCATTCATTGTTTCCAAGTTCCGGTAAATCTGAGATTGCATCCGCAACGGTTCTGTAAGCTTTTTTATTCATATTGAATATAGTAACTTGCGAGGTGCTGCTGTACTCACCCTCCGGAAACTCAAACTTTTTTTGAAGTCCGCAGTTTTGTCTCACTCCAACAAAAACCAACCTTTGGCGAGTTTGGGGCACTCCGTAATCAGCGGCGTTAATTAGTTTTACTGTTGTTGTATAACCTAAAGTTTCCATCGCTTTTTTTATTTCTTCTTCAAACTTACCCCCGGCGGTTGTTCTCATCCCGGAGACATTTTCTAAAATTATATAGTCCGGCTTGAAAATTTTGACATATTTAATATACTCCAAAAACAAGAAATTCCTATCATCATAGTCGTTGTGTTTCCTGTTTGCTCTCGAGAACCCCTGACAAGGGACACCGCCTGTAATTAAATGAATATGCTCTATCCCCTTAGCGGCAAGCATTTCTTTCATTGTTTCGGGGCGAATAGAGCGGATATCTCCCAAACATCCAAACGAAGTAGGATGATTGTGTGTCCATGTCTGCATAGCAGGCTCAAAATGGTCAATTCCGAGAACGGATTGAAAACCTGCAAAACCACATCCAACCGCAAAACCTCCGGCTCCGCAAAAAAGGTCAATCATTGTGTATTTATCGTCCGCTTTTACTAAGTTTTCATAGTTTATGTATTTTGCTTCTTCAACGAGATATGCGCTTTTTTCTACGGGAATAGTATTATCCCAAACATTAAAATTTTTCGGGGATTTAACATCCGTAAATGCTATTTTCTTATCCATTGATATTATCTCCCAAGTCGGAAACTTGTTTTTCTTTATGTATTTTCAAGACTATACTTTGAGAATCTTTGTCATAAAAAATGTCGAATTCGCTTTTCCCTTTTTCAAGGTCTAAATTTGAGAGAATAGCTTTTGGTAAACGCAATCGCATATCTTTTTGCAGAATATAAGTATCGAGATAAATTAGTTGATTCATAATGACCTCCTATTTTTAGACTAATTATAGACTAAAAATGCAAAAAAGTCAATACATTGTGGGGAGTAGACTATTTCCTAACAATGTTATGGAGTGTAACGCATTTGTTGTAAACCTAATATATCTTTTTTGTGGGCGCAATTGATGTATTGCAAATGACGGGAATTTGTGATATACTTGAAAATGCGAGGTGATTTTATGCTTCACATCAAAGAAACCATTATTGTTGAGGGTAAATATGACAAGGTGCGGCTCAGAAATGTTACCGATGCGGCAATTATTGTAACCGGCGGATTTGCGCTTTACCGTGACAAGAAAATTATTAAAGCCATTGCCGTTGCCGCCGAAGAAACGGGGATAATTATCTTGACCGATTCGGACGGGGCAGGGTTTCGAATAAGAAACTATATTAAGCAATGCCTCGGAAATCGAGGAAAAATTTTAAATGCCTATATTCCATCCGTTAAGGGTAAGGAACGGCGAAAGGATGCGCCGGGGAAAGAGGGAATTTTGGGCGTTGAGGGAATTGGTGAGGAGGTTTTGAAAGAAATTCTTCAAAACACCACAGAAGTTTTGGAAAAGCCCGAATCGGAGGAGGCGGTTCTTACAAAAGCCATATTTTACGAGGATGGCTTGACGGGACACGCAAACAGCGAGGCTTTGAGAAAGCGATTAAGCCAAAAATTGGCTCTTCCGCCAAGGCTTTCGGCGAATGGAATGATTGAAATTATTAACCGTGTTTACGGGTATGCAAGATATAAAAAAGTTCTTGAACAAATCAGAAAGGAAGATGAAAAATGATAACGGAAACTGTTAAGTACATTGGTGTAAACGACAGGAAAACAGACCTGTTTGAGGGGCAATACATTATCCCGAACGGAATGGCTTATAATTCCTATGCTGTAATTGACGAAAAGGTTGCCGTTTTTGATACGGTGGATAAGAAATTCGGAGAGGAATGGTTTTTGAATTTAGAGAAGGCACTTTCAGGAAGAGAGCCTGATTATCTTATTGTGTCTCATATGGAGCCGGATCACTCCGCCAACATCAAGTTGTTTGCGGATAAATATCCGTCGGCAATAATTGTTGCGACGGCGCAGGCATTTAATATGATGAACAGATTTTTCGCCACGGACTATTCTCAAAGGCGAGTGGTGGCAACCGACGGCGCAGAGATTTCCTTGGGCAGACGGGTTTTGAAGTTTTTCACCGCTCCTATGGTTCATTGGCCTGAGGTTATGATGACTTACGATAATTGGGATAAGGTGCTGTTTTCCGCAGACGGCTTCGGAAAATTCGGCACATTGGACACAGATGAGGATTGGGCGTGTGAGGCAAGACGCTACTATTTCGGAATTGTGGGAAAATACGGAGCGCAGGTTCAAGCTCTTTTGAAAAAGATAGCAGACCTTGATATCGAAATTATTTGTCCTCTTCACGGCCCGATTTTGAAAGAAAATCTGAAATACTATCTTGATTTGTATAATACATGGTCTTCTTATTCTGTTGAGGAGCCGGGTGTTGTGATAAACTATACTTCCGTATACGGAAACACCGAAAGTGGCGCAAAAATGCTGAGCGAACTTCTTCAAGCCTCGGGCAAATGCAAGGTTGCATTAAACGATTTGGCGAGATGCGATATGGCTGAGGCGGTGGAGGATACTTTCAGATACAGCCACGCAATTTTCGCAACAACTACATATAACGGTGATATTTTCCCGTTTATGAGGGAGTTTATTACTCACCTTACAGAGCGTAATTATCAAAACAGAACCGTTGGTTTTATGGAAAACGGAAGCTGGGCGGCAACTGCCGAGAAGGTTATGAAAAAAATGACGGAAAATTGCAAAAATCTTAATGTTTTGGAAAGTTCCGTGCATATTAAATCGGCGCTTAACGAAGAAAGTATTGCGGAAATTCACGCAATGGCAGATGAAATTTTAAAAAGTTTTTAAAAAATAACGGGTAAGATTTTAAGTCTTGCCCGTTATTTTCGTAACTGTATGTTTTGCTTGCGGCAAAGTGATTTTGGGTTAAAAAACAGGGGGCGGTGGAAAATACCGCCCCCTCTTTATAAGGAAAGGATAGAGATTATGCTGATTTTTTGCGGATTTTAAGGGATACCACCGTCATATCGTCGCAAACGGAGCCCTTTGTATTTTTTACGGCACGGTCCAAAAGCCGTGCGGCAAGCTCGTTGGCGGAGTCGGATTTGGTGTTTTCGATAAATGACTTTATCCATTTACTTCCGCTGTCCTTGGTTTCCACCCCGTCGGTTACCATAACTATTGTGTCGCCGTCATTTAAATGCCTTGCAAAGGTTTCAACCTCCATATCAGGAAGAAGTCCCACGGGGAGTGAGGAGGCACGCACGGTTTCTACATGATTTCCCTGCTTGATAAAGCTGGGCTCTGCGCCTGTTTTGATAAATTCCACCTCGCCCGTGTGCAGGTCGATAATGCACATATCCAATGTGGCAAAGCTTTCGTTGGTGGATTTTAAAACCATAATGGAGTTGATAAGGCGAACGGCAATGTGCTTATCAAATCCCGCCTTAAGAAAACTGTCCAAAAGCTCAATTATGGCAAGGCTTTCTTTGGAAGCTCGCTCTCCCGTACCCATGCCGTCGCTTAGGGTTATCACAAATTTTCCGCCGCCCGGGGTTATGCACTTGAAATTGTCGCCGCTTTCCTCGCAAGCACCTATGCTTGCAAAGCCCTGTTCAACTTCGTATTGTTCTTTCTCGTCAATCATAATCATTGTAAGGTCACCGTCCTTTTTAATTTGATAAATATTAACTTCTTTCCCGGTTACATTTTCCGTTACTGCGCGAATAACGCTTCGCCCTCGGGGCGTCCAGTCGCTGCTTCTTATGCTCATTTCTATGCGGCTTTTCCCGTCTCGGTCTTTCATAGCGTTTATTCCGTAAACCTTAATTCCACGGCTTTCGGTTCGAAGCCTGATTTCCGACGCCGCCATACTGTCGTAATTTATATCCTCATTGATTTCCCGTGCCAGTTCGTTGATTATCTTGGAAACCCCCGAAATTTGCTGGCTTACCGCCTCCCGATTTTCGCAAAGACGCTTTTTCCAGGAAAGGTTAAGGCGGTACATATTGTATTGGTTTATAAGCTCTGCCGTGATTTTCGGCGCTTTGGCGCATTTTGACCCCATAAGGGCATTTGCTTCGGCATCGCTTAAAGCTCCCTTGGAGTCAATGGCTTCAAGGAGGCGGAAAAACGCTTTATAGCTGGAATTGAAGTTTTTGCCCCAGCAAAGGTTTGCCTTGTGACATCGGCGGCATACCTTGTCCGAGGTTTTGTCAAAAACCGTGGCGATATCCTCCAAATTCGGCGCATTTTCCTTTTCGGAAAGATGAGAAAGGGTGTCACCCAAGGAGGAAAACGAGGCGGAAACGGATTTCAGCCTTAAAATCAAGCTTCCTTTTATGCGCTTAATAAGCTCCGCATCGCTGTTTTTGATTTTGAAAAGTCTGCCGAAGCGGTGATAGACCTTATCGGGAATGGCGTAAAACAGGGCGCAAGCGCCGATGATTTCGTAAACGCTGAGCATATTGCGAATAGCTCCGTTTACATAAACGATTACGATTGAGTTGGAAATAATAAGGGCAATTGCCGCCCAAATTTTGCCCTTTTTTGCCACAAGTCCCGTTCCGGCGGCACAAAATGCAAAAGCTCCCATAAAGGGGAGGAAGTAGTCCGTTCCCATTCCCGAAAGCATTCCCAATGTCAGCCCCACAACAGAGGAAACCGCAATGCCGCAGCTTCTTGCCGATACAAGAATTAAAAATGAAGCGATAATATTGGAAAGGGCAAAATCCTTTATGATGTTAAAATTTTTAAGACTTAAAAACAGAATTGTGCCGCAAAAAAGTATGCTTATTTTTTCAATGGGGGTCAGATTTCTTGAGAAAAGTCGTTTGCTTACAAGAAGCGATTTACACTCCGACATGGCAAAAGAGCCTAAAAATATTCCGCAAAGCTCGTAAAGGAGGGTGATGGTGTTTTCAATTGTGTAGCCGTGAATAAAATTTATTCCCATTGACACCGCAAAAAGTGAACAGCACATAACGATTGCAGACGCCTTTTTGCTGAGACTTACTCCTCGTTCTAAAACGAAAAGGGAAAGAATATATAAGAATGTGGATAGTGCGTATCGAGCGGACATAAGCTTATCCCCGATTAAAAGACTGCCCGAAAATACGGCAAGGGCGCAAAGCAGAGCCTTTGGCGTAAGCCGTCGCTCAAGGGTCATAAAGCTAAGTCCGAAGGGGGCAACACCGAAATACACGGAAGCTCCGCCGCAGAAAAATCCCAAAAGTCGAAAAATAAGCCCTGCCTTGCTTGACGGCTTTTGCTTTTCCTTTTTTTGAGTTAATCTTTTATAGGTTTTTATTTGAGTTTCGGGCATATTTTGTGTCTCCTTTTAATTTTCTTTTGTCTATGCCATAATTATAGAGCAGGAAAGTGAAAATATATGTCAAAATTTGGTAATTTAATCAAAAAATTTTATTGCATTTTTCCGCAATATATGATATAATTACTCTAAATAAGACTTAAAATAGGCTGAATTTGTCTAAAATTTCGATTATTGCAATAAATAAATTGAATTTACGGCAGAGCAATCTGCTGTTTATATACAAAAAATCATAGCAAAATGGGAAAAAGGATGATAAAAAATGAGTATATCTTTTTTGAACAATCTTAAAGCTTTCATTCCCGATAGTGAGCTTAAGACATTTAAGGGAGGAATCCATCCGGGTGATATGAAATCGGCAACAAACACAAGACCGATTGTGGATATGGAAGCGCCGAAAACCTTGGTGTATCCCTTAAATCAGCACATAGGTGCGCCGGCGACTCCTTGCGTTAAGGTGGGAGACAAGGTGATTGTCGGACAAAAAATTGCCGAGGCAGGCGGAATGGTTTCTTCAAATATTCACGCTTCGGTTTCGGGAGA
The DNA here is from genome assembly GCA_964612315.1 of uncultured Oscillospiraceae bacterium. Taxonomy (GTDB): domain Bacteria; phylum Bacillota; class Clostridia; order Monoglobales; family Monoglobaceae; genus SIG454. Next base: position 6,386 of record CAZTEA010000014.1, read on the forward strand.
GGTTTCGGCAATTGAAACCAGGCTTACTCCCTCGGGGGCTTTTGCGACTTGCATAATCATTGAAAATGACGGCGAGGACACAAATGAATTTGAAACAGAGCCGAGAAATTATAAGGATTTTACACCGCAGGAGCTTGTGGATATTGTCAGGGAGGCAGGTATTGTCGGTATGGGCGGCGCAACATTCCCCACCCATGTTAAGCTTTCTCCACCGATAGACAAGAAAATCGATTATGTTATAGTGAACGGGGCGGAGTGCGAGCCTTATTTGACCTCCGACCACAGAGCTATGCTTGAAACACCGAAAGAGGTTTTGGTAGGGCTTAAAATTATTCTTCGAATTTTCGGACTTAAAACCGGCTATATCGGAATTGAAAATAATAAAAAAGACGCAATTGAATATCTTACCCGCCTTGCGGCAGAGGAAACGGAGTGCGATATTAAAATCGTTCCTCTTAAGGTGAAATATCCGCAGGGCTCGGAAAAACAGCTTATTCAGGCAATTTCCGGTCGTGTTGTGCCAATCGGCGGGCTTCCGATGGATGTGGGTGCTGTGGTTAACAATATTGACACCTGTGCCGCAATTGCAAGAGCGGTTGTTTACGGTATGCCTCTTATTTCGAGAATTGTTACGGTTTCGGGAGACTGTATTAAAAATCCCACAAATTTAAGAGTAAGAATCGGAACGCCCTTTAAAGATGTTATCGAGGCTTCGGGCGGACTTAAGGCAAATCCCAGAAAGGTTTTGATGGGCGGCCCCATGATGGGAATGGCTGTTCCGAACCTTGATGTTCCCATTATTAAGGGAAGCTCGGGTATTTTGGCGCTGGGTAAGAGAGCGGCGAAGCTTCGAGAGGGCGAGGTTTGTTTAAGATGCGGAAAATGTGTGGACGCCTGTCCTATGGGACTTATGCCCCTTTATCTTAAGGAAGCGGCAAAGGCGGAAGATTTTGAAAAGCTTAAAGAGCTTAATGTTAACAACTGTATTGAATGCGGCTCGTGTTCTTATGTTTGCCCCGGGGCAAACAATCCGTCGCAGAGCATAAAGGTTGCTAAGGTAAAGCTTCGCAATATGGGATAAGGAGACATTATTATGAAAAATTACGAAAATGAGCTTGTTGTTTCACATTCTCCTCATATAATAACGCCGATGTCCGTTAATCGGGTAATGGGATATGTTGTTATTGCCCTTATACCGGCTTTGATTGCCGGAGTTGTTGTTATGGGCATAAGAGCGCTTGCCCTTGCCGCAGTTTGTGTGGCATCTTGCGTTTTGTTTGAGTTTTTGTGGAATAAAATTTTGAAAAAAACCAATACGATAACCGACTTAAGCGCCGTGGTTACGGGACTTTTGCTGGCTCTTAATGTGCCGGTTACGCTGCCGTTTTATATGGCGGTTATCGGTTGCTTCTTTGCAATTATAATTGTTAAGCAGTTTTTCGGAGGTCTGGGGCATAATTTTATGAATCCGGCTTTGGCGGCAAGAGCTTTCCTTTTGGCTTCGTTTGCCGGCGCTATGACCAAATTTATAGTTCCCGGCGAGGCGGTTTCGCTTATCGGAAATGCCGATGTTCTAACTTCGGCAACACCGTTGGGAATTTTAAAAGAAGGAGGAGATAAGCTTCCGACTTATGCTCAGCTTTTTATGGGTAATATAGGCGGTTCTTTGGGAGAAACTTCTGTTCTTGCAATTTTAATCGGCGCTGCGTTTTTGGTTTACAAACGGGTTATTAAACTTTATACCCCTGTTGCGTATATTGGCGTGCTCTTTGTTTTGGGCTATATTTCCGGGGGAGACGGTCTTTTCCATATTCTCTCCGGCGGTGTTATGCTCGGCGCATTTTTTATGGCAACAGACTACACCACAACGCCCACAACGGCTTTGGGACAGATAATTTTCGGTGCAGGTTGCGGATTGATAACTTTTGTCATAAGAAAATGGGGCGGATATCCTGAGGGCGTTACATATGCCATACTCCTTATGAATATTGTAACTCCTCTTATTGACAAATATATAAAACCGAGGGCATTCGGCAAGGTTAAGGAGGCGAAGGCAAATGAGTAGATTTTCAATTGCCGTAAGGCTGTTTGTCATAACCGCTGTTGCGGCGGTTTGTCTGGCTTGTGCTAACTCGCTTACGAAGGACATAATTACTGAAAATCAGGAAAAAACCTTTAACGAAAATCTTTCGAAGGCACTTCCCTCGGCAAAGGTGTTTAAACCCGGCGATTTTGCACCGTATGATGACGAAACTGTTTCGATAAAGTCGGTTAACGAGGGTTATTCCGATGAAAAGCAGGAAAATCTTGAAGGTTTCGTTGTGGAGGTTTCCTCGATGGAGGGCTATGGCGGCGAGGTCGGCGTCATGGTGGGAATCGATAAGGATTACAATGTTACAAAGGTTATAATTTCGTCACCGTTCTCGGAAACTCCGGGACTTGGCGCAAAGGCAAAAAATCCTGAATTTATCGACCAGTTTAAGGGTAAAAGCGGTGATATTAAGGTAGTTAAGGGCGAGGCTTCGGGTGATGATGAAATCTCGGCGATAAGCAGCGCCACAATAACCTCCAAAGCAGTTACCAAATGCGTAAATGCGGCGGTTGAAACCGTTCAGAAAAGCTCGGGCAAAATGAGCCAAAATGCTCAAAAGCTTAAAGATGTAAGCTCTGAGAAAGAGGAAAAGAGCAAAAATGAAAAAAGCGAGATAGATGAAAAGCGAAAGGACGAGGCAAAACCTCAAATCCCCGAGCTTGATGACGAGAAGGAGGATAAGGATGAATAGTAAAAAGGCATTTTTAAACGGTTTGTTCAAGGAAAATCCAACCTTCGTTCTTCTTTTGGGAATGTGCCCTACCTTGGCGGTAACCACAGGGGTTATCGATGCTTTGGGTATGGGACTTTCCACGGCGGTGGTTTTGATTTGCTCCAATATTTTTATTTCACTTTTAAGAAAGTTTATTCCCGATACGGTTCGTATTGCGGCATATATCGTTATTATCGCCAGCTTTGTTACGGTGGTTGAAATGCTTTTGAATGCGTATCTTCCCTCTCTTGCGGAATCTTTGGGAATGTATATACCGTTGATTGTTGTAAACTGTATTATTTTGGGAAGAGCCGAAGCGTTTGCTTCCAAAAACGGAGTTTGGGCTTCTGTTTGTGACGGTGCAGGTATGGGTCTCGGATTTACGGGGGCTCTTATGATAATCGCAACATTTCGTGAAATTTTGGGTGCCGGAACTTTCTGCGGACTTTCACTTTTCGGTGAAGGCTTCCAAAGCGTAAGTATTATGGTTATGGCGCCCGGTGCATTCTTTACATTGGGCTTGATTCTTGCGGCGATAAATATTATTTCCGCAAAGAGAAAGGAGGAAAATAAGGATGTTATCTAATCTTCTTATTCTCTCTGTTACAGCAATACTCATTGAAAACTTTGTATTGGTTCAATTTATGGGAATTTGTCCTTTTTTGGGTGTTTCCAAAAAGGTTGAAACCGCTGTGGGTATGGGTCTTGCCGTTGTTTTCGTTATGGCTTGTGCTTCGGCACTCACTTATTTTGTAAATAAGCTTTTGGTGTTTTTGGGAATTGAATATTTGCAGACCATTGCGTTTATTTTGGTTATTGCGGTTTTGGTTCAGTTCGTGGAGATGTTCCTGAAGAAATCCGCTCCCGCTCTTTACAGCTCGCTTGGAATTTATCTTCCTTTGATAACAACCAACTGTGCGGTTTTGGGCGTTGCAATTTTAAATGTAACCAAGGGCTTTAACTTTGTTGAATCTTTGGTATACGGTGCGTCGGCAGGTCTTGGCTTCACTCTTGCAATCATTCTTCTTGCAGGGGTAAGAGAAAGACTGGAAAGCTCGGATATTCCCGAATTTTTAAAGGGAATGCCCATTACTTTAATTACGGCAGGTCTTTTGTCCGTTGCATTTATGGGATTTTCGGGTTTGTCATTTAGTTAAAGGAGGAAAATACAGATGGATATACTTTGGCCTGTTATAATAATTGGCGGAATGGGTCTTGTGTTTGGGGCTCTCCTTGCTGTTGCGGCAAAAATTTTTGCCGTTAAGATTGACGAGCGTGTGCCGAAAATTGTGGAATGCTTGCCCGGCGCAAACTGCGGCGGATGCGGATTTGCAGGCTGTTCGGCTTATGCGGAGGCTATTGCCAAGGGTGAGGCGCAGACCAATTGCTGTCCCTCCGGCGGAGCGAAGGCGGCTGCGGCAATTGCCGCAATTATGGGAAGCGAGGCTCAGGAAGTTGAGGTTAAGGTTGCTCGTGTTATGTGTTCGGGTACCGAGGAATGTGCAAAAACCAAGTTTAAATATGAGGGCGTTTCGGACTGCCACAGCGCAATGAAGCTGGGCGGCGGTGCGAAAAGCTGTGCATACGGCTGTTTGGGATTGGGTTCTTGTGCTGTTGTGTGCGACAACAATGCAATTTCAATTCAAAACGGAGTTGCCGTTGTGAACAGAGCCTTGTGCACGGCGTGCGGAAAGTGCGTTAAAGCCTGTCCGAAAAATATTATCGATTTGGTTTGCGCCGATGTTTCCTATGCCGTTTCCTGTAAATCCAAGGACAAGGGTAAGGCGGTAAGAGCTGTTTGCTCAACCGGCTGTATCGGCTGCGGAATTTGTGCGAAAAATTGCTTGGCACAGGCGATTACGCTTGAAAATAATTTGGCGGTAATTGACACCAAAAAGTGTGCAAACTGCGGAATGTGTGCTGAGAAGTGTCCGCAAAAGGTTATTAAATTCGAGGCGGTTTCATCTCCCGATGAGGACCTTGACGAATTTGTTCGAGTTTAAAAAATTTAAAATGGTGCAACAGAAAAACGCAGAGGCTGAAAGCCTCTGCGTTTTTGCCGTTGCTTGGCGTAAATTAAAGCTGCGCTTCCGCAAGCATATCTTCTATAAATATGCCGTAGCCCAAAGTCGGGTCGTTTACGAAAACATGGGTGATTGCCCCAACCAATCTTCCGCTTTGGACAATGGGACAGCCGCTCATTCCACGGACAATTCCGCCGGTTTTCGCTAAAAGGGTTTTATCTGTGATTTTAATTACCATACCTTTGGTTTTATCCCCTGTGAAAACGGGAATCTTGGTAATCTCGATTTCAAATTTTTCGCAATGAGAATCCTTGGTGTTTGCCAGGATATATGCTTTTCCTATGCGAACATCGTCTTTTGTTCCCACTTTGATTTTTTGGCAGTTTTCCATTTCCTCTTGAGGCATTGTCATC
>CAZTEA010000015.1:0-11182 GCA_964612315.1 uncultured Oscillospiraceae bacterium
CTTTTGTATGCTGTTTTATGTTTTGCCGAAATAATATTTATTATATATTTTTGTTTGCGGTAGAACGACTTTTTCAACATTCTGAAACGGTGCGCCCGTATCGGGCGCACCGTTTCTATAAACTCCAGTCAATTTCTTTAAGATCGTTTTCTTTTAAAAATTCGTTGGCACGGGAAAAATGCTTACAGCCGAAAAATCCGTTATATGCGGAGAGTGGGATGGGGTGCACCGTCTCCAAAACCAAATGCTTGGGATTGGTTATAAGGGTCTTTTTGGCTCTGGCATTAGAACCCCAAAGCATAAAGACCATGGGTGTTTCTCTTTTATTAAGGTGAGAAATTATGCAGTCGGTAAATTGTTCCCAGCCTTTTCCTTTATGGCTGTTGGGATTTCCCGCCCTTACGGTTAACACATTGTTTAAAAGCAAAACGCCCTCTTTTGCCCATTTTGTCAGATTTCCACTTTTGGGAACGGGCAGACCCAAATCCGAATTGATTTCTTTGAAAATATTAACCAAAGACGGCGGTGGTTTAATGTTATCCTGAACAGAGAAGCATAAGCCGTGAGCTTGATTTGGCCCGTGATATGGGTCTTGACCGATTATGACAATTTTCACCTCGCTGTATGGTGTATACTTTAAGGCGTTGAATATATCAAACATATCGGGGTAAATCGTGTGGGTTTTATACTCGGATTTTAAAAATTCACGAATATTAAGGTAGTATTCCTTTTGGAATTCATCTTTTAAAATCTCGTCCCAATCATTTCCGATATTCACCATTTTTTTTGTCCTCCCGAAAAATTGATAAGTTAATTTTAACATAAATTGCATTAAAAATAAAGAGAAAATGAAAAAATATATGAAAATGCTTGAAAAAATCTTAAAAATGTGGTAAAATAATAATAGTTTATTTTGAGCGGTTAAACTGAATAGAAAACCTAAATACCGTATATCCTGGGGATTCGGTTCTTTTGTGGTGTTTTATTGCGTTAAAATTTTAAAAATGGAGGTAAATTGTGCAAAAAAGTAGAAAAATTAAAATTACGCCTCTGGGCGGACTTCATGAGATAGGCAAAAACTTAACCGTTTTCGAGTACGGGAGCGACATTATTGTGCTCGACTGCGGAATTGCGTTTCCCGATGATGATATGCTTGGTGTTGATATGGTAATCCCCGACTGGACATACCTGGTCAAGCATAAAAACCGTATAAGAGGCATTGTGCTTACACATGGTCACGAGGACCATATCGGTGCTATTCCTTATTTCTTAAAGGAGTTTAATGTTCCTGTTTACGGAACGAAGCTTACTTTGGGGATTCTTAAATATAAACTGGAGGAACACGGGATTGTGAATTCCACGAAGACAGTTGTGGTAAATCCGGGGGAAACCATTACTCTGGGGAATTTTAAGGCGGAATATATACGAAGCAATCACAGTATAGCGGATGCGGTTGCGGTTGCTCTTCACACTCCTGCGGGAGTTATTCTTCACACCGGAGATTTTAAAATTGACCCGACCCCGATTGACGGGGATATGATTGACCTGGGCAGAATAGGCGAGCTGGGCAAGCAAGGAGTTCTTGCTTTAATGTCGGACAGCACCAATGCAGAGCGCCCCGGATATACAATGAGCGAGAGAACGGTCGGAAAAACATTTGACAGTATTTTTGAAAACTGCGACAAACGAATATTTGTGGCAACCTTTGCGTCAAATATTCACAGAGTTCAGCAAGTTATAAACGCAGCCGTTAAATACAAGAGAAAGGTTGCCGTTTCCGGAAGAAGTATGGAAAATGTGCTTTCGGCGGCAATTGAATTGGGATATATGAAAATCCCGAAAAATACACTTATATCTTTGGATGAAATTAACCGCTATCCGAAAAATAAACTTGTTATTGTTACAACAGGAAGCCAGGGCGAGCCTATGGCAGCGCTTTCCCGTATGGCGTTTTCCGGTCACAAAAAGGCGAATATCGAAAACGGAGACTTGGTTATAATTTCCGCAAGCCCCATTCCTGGTAACGAAAAGGCGATTTCTAATGTTATAAACGAGCTTTTAAAGCATGGGGCAGAGGTTATTTATGAAGCCTTGGCGGATGTTCATGTTTCAGGTCACGCTTGTCGTGAAGAGCTGAAAATTATATTGAATTTGGCAAAACCCAAGTATTTTATTCCCGTTCACGGCGAATACAGGCATTTATGCGCTCATCGTGATATTGCAATGCAGGTGGGTATACCGAGCAAAAATATCTTTATGCTTGAAAATGGAAAAATGCTTGAAGTAACCAAAACAAGCGCCAAAATTGTAGACACCGTGCCGGCGGGCCGTGTGTTGGTTGACGGACTTGGTGTGGGCGATGTGGGCAATATTGTCCTGCGTGACAGAAAGCATCTTTCACAGGACGGACTTATCGTCATCGTTCTTACAATGGATAAGGCAAGCAACACGGTTGTGGCAGGACCGGATATTATTTCAAGAGGCTTTGTTTATGTTCGTGAGTCTGAAAATCTTATGGAGGAAATGCGGTGTGCGGCAGTTGACGCCATAGATGAGTGCCTTGACAGAAATACGGTTGATTGGTCAACCTTGAAAACTCATCTTAAAAATGCTGTCGGAAGCTATATATTCTCGAAAACAAAGAGAAAACCGATGATTCTTCCGGTAATTATGGATGTATAGAAAAAAGTTGTAAAACCTTTGGGTTTTACAACTTTTTTTCTTTTACATAATCCAAAAGGGGATATATATAATCTTTGTCACAAAAATCGCCGTCCGCATCGCAAAGCTTAATTAAAAGCTTTTCCTGAGGAGTTGGATTTTCCTTTTTCGACATTATTTTTTTCAAAGTTTTGATTGCCCCTCTGTGTATCAATGATAGCTCTTTTACAATCATTTTACCGGGAAAGTTGAAAATTTTGAAATTGTCACGAATTTCAGGCTTGAAATTCTTCTCCAAAACCATTTTGTCGTAGTATTCCCGACAAGACGGAGGAGTTAAGCCTGTGGTGAAAACGACAAGGCGTTTGCCTTTCAGTTTATCCGTATTTTTAGTGAGAAGAATAACGCCGTTTATAATTTCTGCGTAAAGCCCTCCACCGTAAATTACGGTGTCATATTCTTTTAAATCGTCAATTTTAACGGTTTTTCCGTCCAAAACGGGACAGCAAAGAGCATGACCTATCCAGTCGGCATAAGTCTTTGTGGCGCCGTATCTGGTCTTGTAAATAACAACAGCTTTCATAAAATCACTCCAAATATATTATACTGCCGCTTTTAAAAAACAGAACCGATTTATGCTATTTGCGGCAAATCAAGGCACAGCACTCAATGTGGGGCGTGCCGGGGAACATATCGACAGGTCTGATAATTTCCGTTTTGTAGCCCTTTTCCTCAAGGTGCGCAAGGTCACGGGCGAGGGTTGAGGCTTTGCAGGAAACATAAATAATTTTCTGCGGAGCAACCTTTGCCACGGTATCCAAAAGTTTTTTGTCACAGCCTTTTCTGGGCGGGTCCAAAATGACGGCGTAAGGCTTTTTGCCCGAGCGCAGAAGCCTTGGGGCAAGCGCCTCTGCCGCACCTTCGTAATATTCGCAGTTTGAAATGCCGTTGATTTTGGCGTTTTCTTCGGCGTTTTTGACGGCTTCGGGAACAATTTCGATTCCGATAAGCTTCTTTGCGTCCGATGCGGCATACTGCCCGATTGTACCTATTCCGCAATACAAATCCCAAATAATTTTATCCGATGTTTCACCGAGAAAGTTTTTAACGGTGTCGTAAAGTACCTTGGTTTGCTCGGGATTTACCTGAAAAAAGGAAAAGGGCGAAATTTTGAAGGTGAATTCGCCAATGTTGCCTCGCATAAAGCTCTGTCCGAAAAGGGTTTTCATTTCTTTGCCCAAAACCACATTGGTGCGTTTTGAATTTATATTCTGCAAAATTCCCCAAAGCGGAACGCCGGTTTTTTGAATTTTTTCAACAAGAACGGAGGCGTGCGGCAAATCTTCGGTGAGAGTTACAATGCAAACAAGAGTTTTTCCGCCGCCTGTGCGAGTGTATACATTCCTGATAATGCCGCTGTGTTTCTCCTCGTCGTATCCCAAGATACCGTTTTCACGCATAAAGTCACGGACGGCATTTAGAATTTTAACGGATTCTTCGTTTTGGATTGCGCAGTCTTCAATATCAATAACCCTGTGGCTGTGTTTTGCGTAAAGCCCTGCTTCGTTTTTGTATACGGGAAATTGTGCCTTGTTTCGATAAAGGGTGCGTTCGCCGCCCAAAACAGGCAGAATGGGAGCGTCAATTTTGCCTATACGCTCCATACAGTCTTTAACAAAGCCGAATTTATAAGAAAGCTCCTCGCTGTAAGCGACATTGCGAAACGAACAGCCGCCGCAACGGTAAAAATATTCGCAATCCGATTTAATGCGGCAAGGAGACGGCTTTAAAACCTCCAAAAGCTTACCTATGCAGTAAGTTTTGTTGACCTTAATAATAAGCACACGAACAATCTCGTTAACTAAGGCAAAGGGCACGAATACGGCTATATTGTTATGCCGTCCGACACCACTTCCCTCGTCGGTCATTCCCGTTATTTGAATTTCAACAATATCATTTTTGTTCATATTTTCTCCTAAAGTTCAACCCGTCCCAAAAGGGCCTTGGAAAGAGTTATTTCGTCGGCAAACTCCAATTCGCCTCCAACGGGAATTCCGTGGGCAATTCGTGTAACCTTAACCCCGAAAGGTTTTAAAAGTTTTGAAATATACATGGCGGTGGTTTCCCCCTCCAAATTGGGATTTGTTGCCATAATAACCTCTTTAACATTGTTTACGGTAATTCTTGAAAGAAGCTCTTTGATTTTTATATCGTCGGGACCGATATTATCCATGGGCGAAATTGCCCCGTGGAGAACATGATAAAGTCCTTTGAATTCGTTGGTTCTTTCCATTTGCAAAACATCTTTGGGTTGTTCCACCACGCAGATAACGGTTTTGTCACGAGTGGGGTTTGTGCAAAGGGAACAAAGCTCATCTTCGGAAAAATTCTGACACTCTTTGCAATAACGGATATTGGCCTTGGCATCGATTATTGCTTTGGCGAATTTATCGGTTTTTTCCTTGGGAAGATTGATAACATGATACGCAAGCCGTCTTGCGGTTTTGCTTCCTATTCCCGGAAGCTTTTCAAATTCCTCAATTAAATTTTGAAGAGGTATTACCTGATAATCCATAATATCACTTAAAATCCGCCGCTTTACAAAAAACGGCGGATTCTCCTTTTTTATTTATTGGTTATAAGAACAGTTTTTGAAGCATCGTCAAAATCCACATTATATCCCATGGCTTCGATTAAAAATCTTGCGGGAATATATGTTCTGCTTGTTTCGGCGTCGATAAACGGCGCAACATCCATCAAAATCTGAGATGTGTCTGTGCTGCTGGGCGATTTGAAGAACAAAACAGGATTGCCGACCTGCATCATAAACAAATTGCCTTGGCTGTTTGTGCCCATAATCTGCTTGTCCTCGGGAAACCACTCAACCAAATAATCGAAGTGTTCCAAAACAAAGCGAACGGGAATAAAAGTTCGGCTGTCGGAAATAATAATTTCTCCCATATCGGCAGGGACATCCACACCGGTACCGTTTATGGAAATACGTGCATCGCTTGCAAAAACTGCGGTAAACGAACACAAAATGCAAAGCGTTATTAAAACGGAAACTGCTTTTTTCATAAAAATCCTCCTAATTCTCATAACATACATACAGTATAACACAGCTTCAATTTTTTTTCAACAATTCTTTAAAAAATAGTTGTTAAAAATCACAAAAAACGGGAACAATAAACAGAAGAAGAAAGGGGAATGTCAGAAAAATGGTTAATTCGGATACGATTAAATTGCTTAAAGAGTGTAACAGCGGTGTGAAAATGGGGGTGAGTGCAATAGAGGAGATTTTGCCATCTGTCAGCGACCGTGAATTTAAAATGCTTTTAAAAAGCAGTCTTGACAAGAATAAAAACCTTGAAGAAAGAACGCTAAAGGCTCTAAAAAAATTGGGCGATGAGGGAAAAGCTCCTCATATAATGGCAAAGAGTATGGCTTGGATGAAAACAAATATGAAACTGGCAATGGAAGCGTCCGATGCGGTAGCGGCAGACTTGCTGACGGACGGATGTAATATGGGCGTGAAATCCATTAACCGATATATGAACAAATATAAAAATGCCGAAGAAAACGCCAAGAAAATTGCAAGAGATATAGTTGACACCGAGGAAAATTTGGCGCAGAGCATAAGAAAATATTTATAAAGAACCCCTGCTTCGGCTTTTGCTGAAACAGGGGTTTACAAAGCATTAAATTTTTTGAATTTTATATCCCACATTGCGGACGGTTTCTATGTATTCGCCGCAGCCTTTAAGCTTTTGCCTGAGTGTTCGTATATGAACATCAACGGTTCGAGTTCCTCCTTCAAAATCCGTTCCCCAAACCAAATTCATAAGCTTATTTCGGCTGAGAACAATTCCACGGTTTAAAAGGAGCTGATAAAGAAGCTCAAACTCCTTATAGGTTAAGGTGATTTCCTCGCCGCTTACGGAAACAATGTGGCTCTTTTTGTTAAGGCTTAAATCCTTATAGGTTATTATTTCCTCTTCGGGATGAACACGCCTTAAAACCGCCTTAATTCTCGAAATAAGTTCGATGATGTCAAAGGGCTTTGTGATATAATCGTCCGCTCCCTCGTCAAGCCCCTTGATTTTATCAAGCTGACCGGACTTTGCAGTAAGCATTATAACGGGAATATCCTTGTAATGGGAGGCTGTGCGAAGCTCTTTTAAAACCGAAATTCCGTCCTTGTCGGGAAGCATAACATCGAGAAGAATAAGGTCGGGAAGCTCTGTTTTAAGCTGTTGTAAAAATGTGCTTGCAAGGGCAAAACTTTGCACCGAAAATCCGGAAGATTTCAGAGTGTATTCAACAAGCTCTCTGATATTTGTGTCGTCTTCAACATAAAAAATCTTACTCAAAACGGTGTTGCCCCTTTCTTAAATGGAGTACTTTTCCTTATAGAAATTATAGCTGTCGAAATATTCGGCGTTATCTCCGTGCTTAACATTGTGGAGATATTCGTGAGTATCCATCGAATCATTGGCGATTTGGATAATACATACACCGATGTTTGAACAATGGTCGGCAACCCTTTCGTAATTTGCAAGAAGGTCGGAGAACACAAAGCCAAGCTCGATTGTGCACTTGCCTGCCTGAAGTCTTGCAAAATGACGATTTTTAAGCTTGTGCTTAAGTCTGTCGATTATCTGTTCAAGAGGTTCGATGTGCTTTGCAATTTCAATATCGTCTTTTTCCAAAGCTGTCATCGTAATATCGAGAATTTCCAAAGCGGCGTTTGTGATGATTGTGATTTCTTTGTTGGCTTCATCGGAGAATTGAATTTTCTTCTGATGAATTTCTTCCGCAACCTTAACGATGTTTTCGGCATGGTCGCCTATACGCTCAATATCGCCGATTATATGAAGAAGCTTTGTGGTGGTTTCGCTGTCCTGAGTGGAAAGCTCACGCCCCGCAATTTTAACAAGGTATGTGCTGATTTTGTCCTCATAGGTATCGATGAGCTTTTCGTTTTCGTGAATTTTGTCCGCCTTTTCCTTGTCGTAATCGCTGATTAACGAAGTGGCGGTGATAAAGGATTCTTTTGCGGTTTTTGCCATGTCGATAACAAGGCTGAAACTGCGCTCCAAGGCATATCCGGGGTATGCCAAAAATCTGTCGTCCAGCGTATCGGTTGGAGATTGCGCATTGTTTGCATTTTTGCCCTTAATAACGAAACAGGCAACTTTTTCAATCGGTTTTGTGAAAGGAATTAAAATAATTGTTGAAATTATGTTAAAGAAGGTATGCACCACAGCAATTCCCATAACGGAGGCGTTATCTGACATAAAACCGAACGGGTGAACATAGTGAATTGCATAAAATGCCGCACCTACAATTAAAACGCCCAGCATTTTAATGAAAAGGCAGGAGAAGGCAACTCTTTTTGAATCCGTATTTCCGTTCAAAGCGGACAAAATGGGAGTTATGGTTGTTCCGATGTTTTGCCCGAGAATTATGGGAAGTGCAATGTGATAAGGAATTGCACCGGTCAGCGCAAGTGCCTGAAGAATACCGACGGAAGCGGAAGAACTTTGAATAATCGCAGTTAAAATTGTTCCGCAGAGTATACCGAGAATGGGATTTTCAAACATTGTAAGAACCGTTTTAAAGGAAGCGCTGTTTTTAAGCCCTTCCATAGAGCCGCTCATAGCATCCATTCCGAACATCAAAACCGCAAAGCCCAAAAACATAGAGCCCACATTTTTTTGCTGTTCCTTTCCCAAGGCGGTTAAAAGGAAACCGACCATTGCAAGAACGGGAACAAAAGAGTCCGGCTTGAAGAAGTTTAAGATATATCCGGCATTTTCACCGCCAATATCGGATAAGCTGATGAGCCAAGCGGTAACGGTTGTTCCCACATTTGCGCCCATAATAATTCCGATTGTCTGTCCGAGCTGCATAATTCCCGAGTTAACAAAGCCCACCAGCATAACGGTCGTGGCGGAAGAACTCTGAATTATGGCAGTAACCAAAAGTCCCAAAAGGAAACCGTTGAATCTGTTTGAGGTAAGTCTTTCCAAAATTGATTCAAGCTTACCGCCGGAGAGCTTTTTAAGGCTGTCCCCCATAACATCCATTCCGTAAAGGAACAAAGCGAGTCCGCCGATTAACGCAAGTATTGAAAAAATATCCATATTTTCCTCCAAAAATTGTAATAATCTGTCGTCACAAATAATGATACAATATAAATGTTAAATGTGCAATAAGTAAATGTTAAATCTGTGTAAAATATTATTTGTTTATATTTTTAATGATATTTAACATTTTATCCGCAGAGGATTTCTTAACGGTACGCTCTAATCCCTCGTCCGTTGCGGTTATATAAGACATGGCGCTGCTTGACTTAAAGTAGGTTCGTTTGTAAATTTTACCGTCTTTTAAGGCGTAGGAAATTGTAAAAAATTTCTCTCCCTTTTGGGGATTTGATTCAATGTCTTTGTAGGCGGTAATATCCGTTAAGGCGTCAAAAAATTCCTTAAATTTGTCTTTTGAAAGATTTTTTCCGTTCACAGTGTACTTTTTGTTGGTGTTATCAACAGTAACGGTGTATTTTAAGCCTTCGTAATCGACCGTGATTTCCTTTAATGTGTCAACCTCGTAAAGGTCGATGTAAGGAGTTATAAAGCTTATAGGGTCGGCGTTTTCAAGAGATGTTAAGATTTTGTCCGACACCAAATATACATAAGGATAGTCGTTATATGTCATATAAACGCCGATATCCGTTTTGTTTCCGAACCTTATGTTGTGGGTTTTTTGACTGTCCTTGACCACCAAATTATAACCTCTTCCGATTCCGTATTCCGCACTTTTTTCCGATGCCAAGCCCATATGAGTTTCGGGAGTAAGCACATAAGAGAGTGACTTTAAAAACTCGGTAAATTCAGGGGATTGGGCAATGGTGTGATAAGGATAGGTAAGCTCGTAGGTGCTGTAAAAATTATAGGGAAGCGCCGTTGTGTTGCTTACGCTTTTAACGGAGAAAAGCTCCTTTTGTCCCAAGCTTACGGAAACATAGTAGATGTTTTCGTGATCGATTGCGACGGAAAGAACCTCGCTTTGAGCCTTTAGCTTCGGTGTTTGAATAAGATTTGCGGAGGAGGACGATGCAACAAGCCACACCTTTTCGTGCGTTGCGTCCAAGCAGTAGTAATAGTCTCCGGCTGTGCTTTTGTTTCCTATGCAAAAACGATGGGTTTTTCCGTTTTTAAGGGTGATTTCAAAAAAATTATCGTCTTTTGAAATTCCGTATTCCAAAAGTCTGTCTTTTCCGTTTTCCACTTCTTTTTTTGCCGTGATTTCCGAATATCCGGCAAGGTAGCTTTTAAGCATTTGCTCCGTTAAATCGGGATTTTCGGGGGTTATGGAAATTTTATCGCCGTCATTTGAAATAACAAACCGACCATCGCTGTTTTTTATGGTAACACAGGCGAAATTTTCCGTGTTTTCGGAAAAGAGAGTGCTTTCCGTGTTTTGATTTCCGGTTTGTCCGTTTTCGGTGTTTTCCGAATTTTCGGGCATGAATTTGGGAATAAGAATATATCCTATTCCCAAAGCCAAAATAAGCAGAGCGGCAATCATAAGGGTTATGAGCTTCTTTTTGGGAAGCTTTTGCGATTGTTCCGCTGCGGATGTTTTGTTGTCCTTATCCATTATCTGTATCTCCTTTTAAGCCAGATTATAACGCCGATTGCAATTATAAGTCCCGGAAGAATAAGCTTTAAAATATAGTAAATAAGGCTTACATGGGTTTGCGTCATCGTCATATTTTCAAGCGCCACATTTTTGGAACGAATTCCCATGGAGTCTGTGTTATCGGTCATATAGTCTATGGCGTTTAAGATAAAGTCTCCGTTTGCCAAATTGGAGGCGGTGTTAATGGAAACATCGTCTATGGTCTGGAAAGAACCCATATACAAAACCTTTCCGCTTCCGTTTGCCGTTACTTCCGAAAGGGCTGAAATTGTGTAAGGCCCGATGGATTTAACGGAGGTATACGAGGCAGAGGAGGTTTGAACCAAAGGCGTAACCGTTGCAAAGTGAGTATTTGATGAGGTCGTAGACACAGGCATTGCGTTGGGTGCAACATAAACCAATGCGGAGGCGTTAAGCTCCGATGTAATGGAGTGATTAAGCATTTTTGCCGTGTTCATGGTTTCTCCGTTCGGTGTTTGAATCATGTAGGCATTGCTGTTTTCCGTAATGATTTCGTGCTGAACCTTAAGGCCCCATTCTCTTTCGAGATAACTATAAAGATTTGGCATTTCGCCGCAGTCGTAGCGGAAAGAGAAAATTGCTTTTCCGCCGTCGGAAAGATAAAGGTCAATTAAGGCAAGTTCTTGGGTGGAGTAATCCTGACGAGGAGCGTTTATAACGATTATCGAAGCATCTTTCGGAATGCTGAAAGATGAAACGCACT
Source organism: uncultured Oscillospiraceae bacterium (assembly GCA_964612315.1). GTDB lineage: Bacteria > Bacillota > Clostridia > Monoglobales > Monoglobaceae > SIG454. The sequence continues at coordinate 11,090 of CAZTEA010000015.1, forward strand.
CGTTAAGATTAAGATACGCCCAGTCGATTAGGTTGTCATCAAGAAGCAGAGGAAAATTCGTGCTTAACTCACCGTGATTGTTTACAACATATA
>CAZTEA010000016.1:0-11001 GCA_964612315.1 uncultured Oscillospiraceae bacterium
GGGAGGAGGGAAGCACCCCCTTTGAGGTAATTGCGGACAAAATAAGGTTTATGTCCTCGTTGGAATAAGCCGTGTCCGTTTTGAATTTGCTTATGTAAGCCATTGGATAACCTCCTCTAAAATTGGATTTTGTGCTGCTTCGTCGCAGTCGTAATTTAAAATTATTTTTGCAAATTGGCATTTTACGGTTTTTTCGCCCTCGCCCAAACGGAATTGAACTTGGGCGAAATCCCCCAAATTAAAGTCCGTTTTGTATTCGAGGTTCTTGCACACGGCGGAAAATTCCGTGGTTTCGGCAACGGAAGAAAGCTCCTCTTTTGCCTCGTTTTGCGAGTGCTTTTGTGAAATGTGATAGCCTCGGTATTTTTTTGCCGCTTCTTTGTTTTCGATGAAAACATAAAAGTCCTCGGGCGGGGAAATGCTTCGTTTCCAGTTGCCGTCCTCGTTGTCGCAGTAGATATAGTCTCCGTTGTCAAAGGTGTGCCCGAACCGTAAAAATGGGGAGGAAAGCCCGGAAACTTTGTAGCAAAGCCCAAAGTTTTCCTCCTTGCCCTGACTCAGGGCGGGGGAGTTCTTTTGGGGATTCCAGTAATCCGTCGCCTGAAGCCGCTGAAGATAGCAAATGCTGTCCGCCTTGTTTTGAAAGTCCTTAACAAAGGTAAAGGAGTCCAGCGTGCCGTCCTCTTCGTTTATGTAAAAATCAAGGTTCTTGCCGCTTTTAAGGCTTAGGTAAAATGCGGCGTCCTCGGCGGAGAAATCAAGAGAGAACCCAAATCCCAAGGGCTTTAGCAAAAGGGTAAGCGCCTCTGAAAGGGGCAGGGCTTCATTTGAGGAAAAGGCGGCGGATTTTGTAATGCGGCAGTCCTTTAGCTTAAACGCTCCCCCACGGGAGGCTTTAACCATACTCTCTACAATGTCTGAGATTTTGCCGCTCATATTAAAGGGTGGAAGCACCGATTTTGAAAGAATATGATTTAATGTGCGGCAGTAGAGAACGAAATCCTCCCCTGCCTCGTATCCCGTAACAAGCATTTGCGTTTTGTCGCTGTCCTCTATGATAAGGGGAGTGTCGATTAAATCAAGAAAGGAAGCGGCGTCCTCGCATTCGATGTGATACTCTCCGCTTCCCACTCCGCAGAAAATCTCCTCTTTGTAGGCGGAGATAATTCTGTCGCAGTATATAAGGCAGTCTCCCGAGTAGTCGTATGCGGATATTTCCATTAAAACGCCCCCTCTATATATTGATTTTCGTAGGAAATATAGGCAGAAAGGTCGTTGCCCTCGCTTAAATTCCTAACGATAATGCGGTTGTCGCCGGGACTTAGCCAAAAGTCCGAAAGGCGAGATTCCTCGCTTTTATAGGGGAGAAGATTTTCCCCTGTACTGCTTTTAATGTAGCGCCGTCCCTTTTCGTTGCGGTTGCTAAACGAAAGGGTAATCCTTTCCTCGTTTGACATAAGATAATTAAGGGCAAAGCGCTGAATAACGGTTTGAGAATTTTTCGGGTCAACCCGAAGAATTTCAAAGCCGTCCCCCGAGAGTGCGTCCTTTGCGGAATAAAGGGTAAAGGTCGGATAGGCGTTAAAATGTCCGAGGTTTGAAAAGGACACATTGGGAGAGGCAACTCCCCATACAATCGGGGTGTCAAGATTCCATTTCCCGTCCACAAACACGATATTTGAAGTCATCTTGCGGCAGGGCAAATATGTGGGCGAGGGGTCTTTGAAAAAGGGGTCGTCGCAGACAAACTGAACCGCAAAAGAGCGAAAAGCCGAGCCGTGACGGGTAAATTCCGAAACAGTCACACGGTTTGCCTCAATACGGCGATTTTTATTTTCACCGCAAATATAAAGTGTCCCCCCAAGGGAGAAAATTCGGTGGATTTTGGCTGTTTGCTCCCTTAAATCCTTTGCGAAAAGGTCAAAGGCGATGGAAATGGTGCGTGCGTCAAAATGGGAGGAAAGGGTGACTTGACCGTCCTGTCCCAAATATTGGCGGGTTTGGTAAATCCTTTCGGGAGTGCCAAGACCGTGAACCTCCCGAAGAGAAAGAGGGGAAGAGCCGTCACCGCAAAAGGTTAGGCTTCCCAACGGGTTTTCAAAAATAATGTAAGACATATAATCTACCCCCTAAGCTTTGCCAGAAGAGTTGCCCTCTTCCAGGCACTTATTTGTTCGAAAGCGGTTTCCTTTGATGAGGAAACATTAAAGTTTTGGTTGTATGTAACGGAAGGCGAGGCGCTTTTTTCCTCATTGCCCGAGGGAGAGAGGTAAAGCCGTGCGCCGAAATCCGAAATCATATTTCTTATGCCGTCCAGCTGATTTTCAAGCTCCGCTTTAAACGCCGTGCCGAAATTCTCGGCGGAAACCGTTCCGCTTAATGTGAAATCCTCGGGAACTTCAAGTCCCAAAGCGGAAAGGGATTCCTTCATATAATTTAAGGTTTTCTCCTGTCCATCGTTAAAATCGTCCTCGTACAGGGCGGTGGCGATTTGGCGGATTTGCTGTTGATTTTCCAAATATCCCGAAACATAACCGATAAAGTCGTTGTCCGAGGCGGAGAGCAAAAGGGAGGAGAATGCCGAGCCGTCCTCAAAGGACAAGGAAGCCATAACCGAAAGGAAGTCCGAAATGTTTTCACGGCTGAACTTGCCCGACGCCAGCCTTTCCTTGATTTTTGAGATGTTGTCGCCGTAGCCTTGAAGCATTTGGTTAATGCGGCTAAAATCCGTTAGAGATTTAAAGGTTATGTCCTCACCGTCGTCTCCGCCGCCGAAAACCGTGCTTTGGGTCATTGCACCGCCGAAATTGTCAAGGCGCTTTGCCATGGCGTCTCGGTTTTTGATAACGGATTCCATATTTTCCTCCGCCATTTTGGCAATGCTGTCGTAGCATTCGCCAATTTCTCGTTTCAACTCGGCAAGATTGTCCGCCTCCGCCTTTGCCCTCTCCTTAAGAGCGGCAAGGTAGCGGTCGTTTGAAAGCTTTTGCAAGCGGTCAATCTCGTCAAGTTTCAGCTTTTCCGCCCGAACGCTGTTTCTTGCGGAGGCAATTTGAGCGGCGTAGCTCCGCTTGATTTTTTCCTCCTCACTTTTTGCCTCCATGGCGTCAATGCGAGCCTTCTCGCTTTCGTAAAGCTTTTGGTATTTAAGTAAATCATCGTATTTGTCAGCCAAATTATCAACTCCTTGCGCTATAAAAGTTTGCCGATTTCATCGGAAAAATCCCCGTCCTCACCGCCAATTCGGTAAAGTCCTTTAAGCCGCCTTATCCTTGCCCTCTCCAAGGGGTCTGAAATTTCGGAGGGCTTCATTCCCCGAATTTTAATAATCTCCTGAAGCGTGCAGCGGTTAAGGGAAAGAAGCAGGGACAAAAACTGCCACCAATGCAAATCCTCTTTGGTTAAATCGATTGCATATTGGGAAAGAAACGCCGAATAAATATATGGGCTGTCAAGGGTGAAGCTTAATAAGGGGGAGGAGTCATCTCCGTTTTTGCGGCGATTTTCAAAGGGACAAAGAAAAGCGCCTATTGCCTCCAGGGTTTTAAAAATATCGGCGGGGATTTTCCCATTTGAAAAGATTAAGGGAAAAACAAAAATCACCAAATCGCAAAGGGAGCTTTCCTTTGAGGCGGCATCAAAAACCGTGACCCAGGTGCGAAAGTCCGTGTCAATCGGATATTTTTTCCCCTCAACCTCCAAATAATTCGGCAAGGCGGCGGTTAAAAGGTTAATCATAAGGCAGAAAAGGTGCAGGTCTGCCAGTTATCGGAAGAGGTTGCCGTTCCGAAAACCTTTTCGCCGTTGGCACGAAATGTTCCGCTGTAGTTGTAGGTGTTCGTGTCGCTTCCCTCTTTGTCGGGAATTGCGGACCAAGCCCGTTTAACGGCGGTAGCAGCAGCGCCATCTTTTGATGAGGCAAGGTCCACAAAAACCATTTCGACCAGGGCTTTGTCGCCGCAAAGCTCGTTATCGGTGATTTTAACGATTTCTTTGTGAGCCTCGTTAGAGTTGTCGTAGTCGAAGCTGTAGGCGATTGAAGGCGCATAGCCGACCACATCGTTTCTTTCGAAATCCTCGTCTATATATTGACGGGAGTAGTTTACGGGGTTCTTTGAAACGGAAAATTCCGTAAAATTTTTAAGTCTGTGACAGGTAACGCTATCCCCGTCGGAAACGGAGAGAAAAGCCAATTTGTCACTTCGTTTAAGCTTACTCATAAAATCAAACCTTTCTGTTTTTGAATTAAATTTTATTCAGGCTCTTTTTGGCAAAAAACCTGACAGGAAACCTTAAAGGTGTGGCAGTCATCGCCCTTTTCCTCCTGCCACTCGACAGGTTTAACTTGCATCGGAGTAAAATCGGGCGTAAAGGGCGGCAGGTTTGAAGAGAGCCAGTCCATAAAGCCGTTTAAATCAAAGGGCTCGCTTGCGGCTGGCGATTTCAAGGTCACGGTAAAGGTTTCGATGACAAGGGCAGAGCCGTCCGTGTATTCCTTAAAGGTCTTTCCCGCCAATTCCGAAACGGAAAAGCAGGGAATGTCGTTTGGCAGCGCTTCGTCGAATTTTATTTTCCCCTTTATGTAAGGGGAATTTTGTATATGAGTCAAAAATATATCAAAAAGCATAATAACCTCCTAATTTCCGCTGTAAAAAAGGGCGGAATTTCCAAGATAAGATTGAGCAATTCTGCGAAGATGAAGTATTGTGTCCGTTTTGTCGTTTTCGGGACAGTTGCGGCGGGAAAAAAGAAGCTCCGCCATTTCGCAAAGAATAAAGGGGATTTTTTTCTCTTCGTCCTCGCTGACTTCACGGTTTAAGGTGAGGCTTTTGAAAAGACACTCCGCCTTAAGATAAAATCGAGGGAAAAACTCCGGGGGAATTAAAGTTCCCCCGAAATTGGTTTTGTAAAATCCGTAATCCATAAGCCCTCTCCCTTAAGCGGCGGCTTTCATAAAGTGCGCCAAAACCACCTTTGATTCGTTGGAAAGCGCCACAGAGTAGAATTTATCTGCGGAGATGTCGGTGGTTCTTGAAAGAGTGTTTCTTTCCGTTTCCACATTCGTGTCACGCTTTAAGTAAATGGTAATTGCGGGAGCGTCGTCGCTCTCGTCCGCCTCGGAAAGCTTAACGATGGGGTTTATGTAGTATTTTCCGCCCTCGTCCGTCTTAACCTTTTTGGACATAACAATTCTTACCCCGGCAATCATACCGACCTCGCCCTTTAAAACCGTTTCGCCCGTGTATTTGTCGGCGGAGATGAAAAGGTCGTTTAAGCGGAGCTGGGTCATCTGCTTCGGGTGAACGAACATAACCTTTTCCGAGTTAAGCTCCTCTTCGAAAAGGTCAACGGCGTTTACAATGCCCTGATAATCGATGAGCTTTTTCGAGCCGTCGTAAACAACGGTTGCGCTAAGCAAGGCGTCCATTGCGTCCGAATCCACCTTAGAGGCAATCGCCTTTGCAATCTGGGTATTGGCTTCCCCAACGGGGTTTCCGTATCCCGAGAGAACAACCTCGTCCGTAAGGGTAACCGCCTTCATTGCCTTTTTAACGGTAACGGTAACGGAGGTGGCGGAAAGGGCGGAGGTTGTTGCACTTTCGCCCTCGCCCACAAATTCCGCATCGCCGATGTAGGCATACTGGGGAACTGTTATGGTGTCACCGGGAACGCCCATCAGGGTGTCGTCCACTTTGGCAAAAGGAGAAACCACAATTTTGCTCTGAATTTTGGCTGAAATCATATCTGCCATAACCTGTGGATTGATAATGTCCGAAATAGTAGTAGTTGCCATAAAAAATACCTCTTTTCTTAAAAATAAATTAGCCTATCAGCTCTTTGTATAAAGAAGGGTTTTTTGCAAAAAGCTTAACTCGTTCGGAATATGGCATTTTCGCAAAGCTCTTCTTTGTGATTTTAAGAGCCGAGTCGGATTTTTTTGTAAATTTGGGTTCTGGATTTTCCTCTTGAAAAAGGAAAGGGTTTTCCTCTTTTAAGGCTTGAATTTGTTCATCAAGCCCCAAAAGAGTGCCGTCCTTTAAGGAAAGCTTGTCAAAGTCGATTAAGGCGTTTAAAATTTCAGCCTTTTTCGGCTTTGCCTTATCAAGCGCCTCTTTGGTTTTTTCTTTAAGCAAATAGTCGTCAAGCGCCTTTTTGCCGTCGTTTAAGCCTTTGTCGTACTCCGCTTTCAGGGCGGACAAAATTTCGTCCTGTGCTTCCCTTGAAAGACCGAGATTTTTTAAAAATTCGTTGTTCATAAAGATTGCTCCTTTAAATTTAAAGTGGATAAGGCGGTATTTTCGTCCTCGCCGAAATACCACATACGGAACTCGTGGGGAAGCATAATTCCCGCATTCAAAAGCTGAAGCTTTTCGGAAAATTCCGTTTTTCTGTCGGCAATAATGCTGTCGTCAAAGGAAAAGGATATGCTAAAGTCGCCACGAGGGGCAAGGCTGTAAAGGGAGATAAAGCCGTCAAGGCAGTAAACCAAATCGGAAAGCGCCTCCTTAAGTGCGATTTGAATGTCGCATACGGTGGCATAGCTTCTTTGCTTTGAAGCCCTGATTTCCTCGGCGGTTCTGTCTTTTAAGGTCTCGTCCGATAAAGTTCCGTAGGAAAGTCCGCAGCCAAACTCAATCTTCTTTAAAATTGCGTTAAGCCCACGCAAAATGCTTTCATCACGAATTGCGGGCGACCAATCCTTAAATAAGGACTCGTCGGCGGAAAGGGTGCGGTAAAGGCGCTTGCCGGGAAGAATGATTTTCCCGTTTTTATCCCGAAGAAATGCGGAATTGTCCAAATAAAGCGCCCTCTCACCGCTTTCAAATTCCCAAAGGAGACGGGAGTATTGCTCGTCCGCCTCCTTAATGAGATTGCAAACATTGCCGTAAGAGGAAACTCCCCAAGGAGAGGACGAAAAATTGCCGTTTTGACAGGGCATTTTAAAGTAAACGAAAAGGGGAGAGTCAAGGTTTTGAATTTTAACCTCAGGCTCGATATCTTTCCAGTCGCTTACTGCAAACAGGGGAATTTCACGCCCCAAATCCGCAAAAGAGCTGCTTTGGTATGCCTTGTTTTCAATAATATAAAGACCGTTTTCGAAATGATGATATTCAAGTCTTGTAAAGAACTTGTCCTCATCGGTTTGTCTGTCGGAGAAAATTGCGGCAGTCATTTTACCCGAATCGTCAAAGGAAACGGGATAAAAGCTGTCAGGTAGGAGAAAATCCACGGCTATTTTTTTCCCGAAAACGGTGGGCTTGAAAACAACGCCCCCAAAAGCACAGGCAGCTTCGGTAAACTGCCGTTTTTTTGTTAAGAATTTCCCGTAAATTTCGTTTAAAAGGTCGGCTCGCTTCGACCCCGAAATCTCAGAGGTCATATCGATTGTAACAAGCCGAGAAAGCTCTGCGGCAATTCCTGCGGGCAAATTAAGGGAGTGAACGGTGTCGGAAAGCCACGGTGCCGTCCCCTCATACATATCTGCCCAAAGTGAAAGAGCGGGAGGCTCTTTTTGAGTTTGGGGAAGCTTTAAGCCGAAAGCTTCGGCAAAAGCCGACTTCTTGTAAGGGAGAGAGTACCCCTTGATTTTGTTCAAAATTTTCATAAATTCCTCCTTAAGAATTAGGTTTGTGCTGCCAGTTAAACCGCTTTAAAACGGTGTAGGAAAAGTAACGCAAATCGTCCAGGGCGTGGTCGTTTTCCTTAATAACGGCGTCGGTAAAGGAGGAGTTGTCCCAGCGGTAGGAGAGAAATTCCTCCACCGTTGCGGTGCAAGATTGATGAAATTTAAGGTGTCCGCCGCAAAGAAGAGAATTTGTGTACCGTATGCCGTCCAGTACGGAATTTTTCGCTTGCTTCACGGAAAATTTGCCGTGATTTTTAATGCAGGCAATGAAAGAAGCGGCTGAGGGGTCGATAACCACAAAGGTAATGGGAAAGCCGTCTGTAAGCTTTAAAAGCTCATTGTAGTAATCCTCATCGGTAAGGATTTTCCCCTCCCTGCCGCTGTGGTAAAACTCCTTAATGCGGTAGGCAGTCTCAGAGGAATGGTCAACGCACCAAAGTCCCATAGAGCAAGGATTTAAAGTGCCGTAGTCAATGGAAACAAAGTATTCACCGTGAGTGGGGTAGGTGTTTACAATGTGGAGCTGCGGCGAAAAGCCTGGGTAAACCAAGCCGTCCGATGCCGCCCATTCTCCCAGAACATATCTGTCGTAGAAAACAGAGCCCAAGTATTCTTTCTTAATGTTTTCTTTAACGGATTGTGGAAGATATGGGTTGTCATCAATGGTATATTGCTGATAGAAAATATCGGCGTCGCTGTCAATAAATTTCTTAAACCAATGATTTGGCGAATCGGGATTTGTTGTGCCGTCAAAAAGGCTGTATTCCTTGTCAAGACGGGATTTAAGCATATTAAAGACATCTTGATGCCATGTGGCAACCTCGTCACCGTAGCAGTATTTTAAGGACGAGCCTCGAATCTTGTCCACCTGGGAAACGGTGTCCGCCCCCAGGCAGTAAACGGTCTCGCCGAAAAGCCTTGCGGTGTTGTCGGCTTTAATGTCGGAAACCAAGAAGTTTCCCCATATTTTCTGCATGGGTCTTATGATGTTTCGGGCAAGAGAGCCACGGGTGTTTCCAAGCAAAACCGCCAGCCCGTCCAAGCCCGAAAGAGAGCGAAGCCGCTTTGGAATAACGAAGTAGTCCATAAAGGTTTTGCCGCTCCGGGTTGCCCCTGATTTAATGTTCCAGCGATGATTTGCCAAGTTGAAATATTCAAGCTGTTTTTGAGAAAAAGACATCAGATAACTCCTTTGATTGAATTTAGAACCTTGTCTAATTTTTTGAGAACCTCATCGGCTGAGCTATTGTCCTCGCCCAAAGAGCCTCGAATTTCCTTGTAGGCGGAAACATCACCGCTTAAAAGAGCCTTGGAACAAAGAGAGTAAGCCGTTCCCAGTCGGAAGGTAATTTCTTTTTCCGCAAACCCCAAAGCGATAAGCTTTTCCTTGATATCATCGTTGTCAATGGGGGTGTCCATAAGCTTTAAAATGCAGTCTTTAAGTTTTTTGCGTGCCATTTCATCACACTCCTCGCTATATATATTCCAAAAATTTTGTGGCTTTTGTTGGTATAACGCAAAAATTTTTAAATTTATTCCAAAAGAGACCTGATAACCATATCTTCGTATGCCTTGTAATCGATTTCGTTGGTGTCTGTGTAGTTGCAAAGCTTCCCCGCTTTATCGGCACTTAAAGCCTTATCGTTCTTTGCTGCCTCGTCCTCCTTTGCCCATTTCCTTATGATGGCAAAGTGGCTTTTGTATTTCTTCCCCGAAGTGGCAAGGTAAGAGCTGAGCCTGTCAATGCGCTCGCTTAAATCCGTTGGAAATTCCTCTTGAAGCTTTTTCATCTCGCTTTCCGAGAGGACAACATTTTTGTATTCGCCGCAGTTGTTTGGAGAGGGAGAGGGGGAAGAGCTTGCCTCTTTCTCTTTACTCTCTTTCTTTTTACTCTCCTTACCTCTCCTTACCTTACCTACACTCTCCTTACCTGAGGATACCGTTGGTATACCAAAGTGATACACCCCGGCGGAGTCCGTGCGCAATGAGGCGAATTCCTTGCTGTAAACGGTGGGACGGTAGCGGTCGCTGCGGATTTTGTTTTGCATTATCCAATGGGTAATTACAAGAAGCTCGTCGCCGAAGGGGATAACAAATCCGCTTTTAATCAAGCTTTCAAGGTCCTCGGCATTGGCGGCTGAAATTCGCATTGCCGACAAAATGCAGTCCACAAACCCGTCATCATCGGCGTTTGCCATAAGAAAGAAGTAAAGACATTGTGCCCTGTGGGAAAGATTAAGAAACTTGTCCGAGGTGATAAGATTTTTGTAAAACATTCGTCTTTCTGCCATAAAATCACTCCAAAAAATAAGATTTGCGCCGAAAAAAGGTAAAATCGGGCGCAGAGAAAAACGGCTTCCCGTTAAAATATTGCAAAATTTTTGTGGCTTTTGTTGGTACGAAGAAAAAATTTTCGTGCAAAAATCGAAAAAACATATTGCCAATTTTAAAAGTGTGTGATATAATCTGTATAAAACAATCGATTGATTTGGAGGTGATTACTTGGCAACATACACAAAAGAGCAGTTCGAAGCGAAGAAAAACGAGCTTATGGAAAAGTGCTACGAGGGCTTTGCGGAGCGTGGACTGCACGGCACGGGAATAAGAGCCTTGGGAGAGGCTTACGACTTCAACCCGGCAATGATTTATACATATTTTAAGGATTTGGACGATTTAATCATTCAATCCACCGCCCATTGTATGAGTAAAGTGGAGGATGATTTTATGGCGAAAGCCCCGATGAGTGTTGACGAATTATGGCGCTTTATCGAGGAAATTCCATATTGGACTGCGCAAAAGCACGGCAAAAAATACCGCCTTATGTATCAGGTCTACACCCACCCCAAATACAGAAAATACGGGCAGGAGTTTTTTGCAGGCGTGGACAGAAGATACACGGAATACGCCAAATTGCTTGAAAACAAAATCGGAATACCCTACAAAAAGTTGACGCCTCTTATCTTTATTTTAATCAGAGCTTGTGTTCACTACGCTTTGTTTGAGGACGAATTTTATCTAAAGGCTCAAATCGATGTTTTAAAAGAGAGCTTGGAGCTTTTTGTTATGAAATACAACCCTTTAATGAGTAAATACAGAAAATAAGGTGAAGGCATTAAAACAGAAAGTGAGGCTAATTATGAAAACAAAACGGATATTTGCATTTTTATTGGCAACGGCAATGACACTATCCCTCTTGCCGACATTTACGCTGACTGCTTCGGCGGCAACCACAACCGAGAAAAACATTACGCTCGGCACATCTGCACTTTCGGGATATGACAGCACAAACGGATATAAATATGTGTATTATGGCACATACGAAAGCAACCCTATCAAATGGCGTATTCTCTCAATGAACGGAAATGAGGGAACAT
>CAZTEA010000017.1:0-10914 GCA_964612315.1 uncultured Oscillospiraceae bacterium
CAGCAAGGGAGAAAGAAACCTTGCCACAACTTCCACCGCCCCCGACGCCCGAAACACAGATATTGCCGTAACCAATCCTACCAACGGAGCGATTATGTTAAATGTGCAAAGCGCCCCCTCCTTTGCGCCCGCCAAAAAGCTGTCGTAAACCTTATCCTTTGCAAGCAGTCCGAAAATCACAATTCCCGCAATCATCACAGGAACCGCAAAAGCGGAAATAATTCTCATGGTTTTCGCCTCTTTTCATAAATTTTAGCAGAACCCACCGCCGCAAAAATCGCCAAAATACTCACAATCCACACGGGAACAATAACAATGCCCGGCTCTGTTGAGCCAAAGGCTTGGCGAAGTGAAATAAGAGTTGATGGAATAAGCTGAAAGGAAGCCGTGTTAATCACCGCAAAGGTGCACATTTCGTCGGACGCCTCGTCTCCCTCGTTAAGCTTATCAAGCTCCTTCATCGCATTTATTCCCAATGGCGTTGCCGCATTGCCCATACCGAAAAAATTCGCAACAATATTCATAACAATCGCCCTTGCCGCCGCACCGTCCGCCTTAAGCTTCGGAAAAAGAAGCCGCATAATCGGCCGCAGCACTCTTGCAAAAACTCCGATTAACCCTGAATTTTCCGCAATTTTCGCCAAGCCCGTCCAAAAACACATTATTCCCAAAAGAGATGTGCACAACTCCACGCTGTCTTTGCACCCTTTGGCAACGCCCTCGGTAATTACCCCCACATTTCCGCCCATAGCCGCCACAACAAAGGAAAAAATCATCATCCCTGCCCATATATAATTCAGCATTTCGCCTCACCGCCTCCGATAATACAAATATATTAAAAAATTTTCCCTCTATGCACTTTATATTTTGTTCCATTAAGTCGCCTTTTCAAATTTTTGCCCCTATTTTGTCAAACTCCGCTGAATTTTGCATACGAAAAAATTTGTAATTTCCTTTTTTATATGCTAAAATATAAATAAATGGTAAAATTTTCCAATAGGAGGAATACAAATGATAGCAAAAATGGTATTTAAAAAGGGTTCAAACGAAGACGAACGAAATAAAATTTCGGAACTTAACATAGAAAACATTGTTCCCAATCCCTGCCAGCCCCGAAAGATAATAGACGAGGAAGAAATTGCGGAACTTGCCCAATCCATCAGCCAATACGGTCTTATTCAGCCCATTGCCGTTCGAAAAACGGACAAAGATTGCTTTGAGCTGATTTCCGGTGAAAGGCGGCTTCGAGCCTGCAAAAAAATCGGTCTTAAGAAAATCCCCGCAATAATAATTGATGTTATGCGAACCGACAGCGCCATTCTCGCCATAATTGAAAATATTCAGCGGAAAAATTTGGATTACCTTGAAGAGGGCGAAGCGTATTCCGCTCTTTTAAACGAGCACGGACTTACCCAAGAGGAGCTTGCGCAACGCCTTGGCAAAACCCAATCGAGCATTGCCAACAAAATACGGCTTTTAAAGCTTGCCCCGCATATTCGTGCCGTTTTAAGGGAATACAATTTAAGCGAGCGCCATGCAAGGGCACTTCTGCGGCTTCCCGACGACAAAGCACGGCTCAGCGCCCTCAGAATTATAACCCGACAGAATTTTAATGTAAGCAAAACCGAAGAATACATAGAAAGTCTTCTTTTCCCGTCGGAAAAATCACCCAAAGCCCCAAATAAAGGAATCAGGGTTTTTAAAGATGTGCGCATTTTTTCCAACACCATAAATCAAGCGGTGGACATAATGAAGCGTTCCGGCATCGATGCGGAGGCGGTAAAATCCGAAAACGATGAATTTATTGAATACAATATAAAAATTCCGAAAAAAATTAAACAAACTGTATAATTTTTCTTTAAGGTGTAAATACTTCTGAATATGGAGGTGTTACATTGAAAAAAGCAGAAAAAAAAGAAACAAAAAAGTCAACACTTAAAACCTTGGCGGCAAAAAAGGGGTTTTACATAGCCCTTTTGACTATGGTTATGGTTATAGGAACGGTTGCGGTTGTAAAAAAATTTACAGCCAATATAAGCACAGCAACATCAACCTTTGACGATGAGGCATGGGAAAACGCAATCGCCAAGGCAAACGACGAGGCAAAAGACCTTTCCGAAATTCCCCGTGACGATTCAAAGCTTTACGAAAATATTTTAAACAGCTTTGAGGAGGACTCAAAAAGCACTTCAAGTGACCTTCAAGACACATTGGCGCTTGAAGAAACCGTACCCGCCTCGGCAACGGTTGCCGAAGATGCACCGCTAAGCTTCTCCCTTCCCTGCGGCGAAAAAGTTACAAAAGGATACTCGCCGAACAAGCTTATATATTCAAAAACCATGAAGGATTGGCGAACCCACTCGGGAATCGATATCGGCGCCGAGAAAAATTCCGTTGTCACCGCCGCCGAAAGTGGTGTTATCGAAGAGGTTTACGAGGACAAAAATTTAGGCGTGGTGGTTGTTATAGGTCACCCGCAAGGCATAAAAAGCCTTTACGGAAATTTGCTTGATATATCCTTTATCGAAGTGGGACGAAAGGTGGCAAAAGGTGATACGATAGGCGCTGTGGGAAGCTCCTCTCTTTTGGAAAAAAACGAAGAAAGCCATATTCACTTTGAAATAATAAAAGACGGAGAAACTCAAGACCCCGCCGAATACCTCCCGATATAATAAATAAGCCCTGCCAAAATTGGCAGGGCTTATTTATTCCTTAGGCTTTATTTTTCGCGCCAAATACACAATAGGTGTATCCAAAAGCGAGGTCACGATATATATTAAATAGGTTGCCGTTATAATCGACACCAGCGTTTTGTTGTCATAAACGCCATAAAAAGCAAAAACATTGAAAAGCACGGCATTCACAAGCTGTGAAAGCAAGGTTGCCCCGTTGTTTCTGAGCCAAAGAAGCTTTGCTTTATCTCCAAATTTCTTTTCCGTAAAATTCCAAATTTTATGGTAAAGGCGAACATCCAGGAACTGCACAACGGCATAAACGCCAAAGCCCGCAAGCATAACTCTCGGCGTGTTGGAAAAAATCATTTTAAACGCCTGTGCCACATTATCATCGGAAAGGGGAGTAAACATAAGCCAAAAGCCTGACACCAAAACAAACATAAGTGAAACGGCAACACCTATCCAAGCCGCCTTGTCCGCCGATTTTTTGCCGTGGTTCTCGCTTAAAATATCTGTGGCAACAAATGTAGAGGCAAAAAGAATGTTTCCCAAGGTTTGTTCCATTGAAAAAGCCTTAACCACCAGCAAAACCTCTATATTTGCCGCAACCGTGGCAAACGCCGTCCAGCAATAAAGCCCCGATTTTCCGAAAAACTTATAAAACAGCAAGGTCGATGCATAAATTAAAATAAGATTTAAGATAAGTAAAGTTTCGTTATTCATATTTTTCTCCCATAATATAGGGAAAGCTGTGCAAAACAGCAGGATAAGCAAATTTTCGCACAGCTCTTTCCCGTAGTTTTGTTTTAAGACAGGATGGTTACGAACTGTCTGATATTTTATTCAAAGGATACCGTAAATCCATACGAAACATCTTTTTCGTCGAAACGGTATTTTTTCGCAAGCTCTCCGCCGCAGCTTTGAGAGCCTATTCCCGACACTTTGCAGTCCACTCGGGCAATGGTCATACCCGACTTTGAAAGCTCGAAATCATGCGTCTTTTGAGTAAGCTCATCCGAAGTGTAGTGGGAAATTCCGAACTCAAAGGGAACATCACTTTCGATTTTCATTGCCGTATCGTCGGAAATGTTTATTTTAAGCATTTTCGTGCCAAAATGATTTCCGTTTTCCTGAGGTTTTACATAATGAGTGAAGTTTTCGTCCACGCTCATCTCAAACATTCCATAGCTTGCATGGTACTTCATATCTCTGTAGCACTCATAAGGGCCCATTCCGAAATAGCTGAAATTTTCTGCCTTTTCCGGAAGATAAAACTCATATCCCAGTCTTGGAATCCAATCGATTTTATCGTAAATTTTTCCGCTGAAATCAAAATTGATTTTGCCGTTTCCGAAAACGATTATTTTTTGCTTAAACCACACCGCAATGTTTCTTGAAACGCCGCCCAGCGAATTTTCGGTCAAAAATTCCACAAAATTTTCGCCCCTTTTTATGCGGCACTCATAGCACTTGTTAAAGGTTCGGTTTAAGTTCCAGCCGGTGGATTGGTTATTTATAAGCCCCCATAAAAACCGCTTGTGTCTGTCGTTATCCGTAGGCGCACGCCAAGCATCAAGGCAAATTTTCTTCTCCAAAATTTTCTCGCCGTTTACGGTCATTTCGGTGAATGTTCCGTAATGCTTGCTAAAAACATAGGTAAAGTTTTCGCCGCAAATAACAACATCGTTTTCGCTTTCCGAAACATTAAACGGCTTTGCCGCCGCCTCCTCGGGCTTTAAAATCTCACAAGGCACTTCAAGCTGGCACATTGCAACGGAAAATCCGGCTTTAGCCCAAGGCTTATCCTCTTTCGTAATCAGCGAAAAGGTTACATAAGCCCCGTATTTGCATTGAATTGTCGGAATGTCCAATTTAACAATGCTCTCACCGTGCGGAGCTATGTCAACTGTCATTTCTCCGCATTTGATTTCTTTTCCGTCCGCCTCAATCTTCCACCTGAGGGTGTATTCGTTAAGGTTTGTAAAATCAAAGCAGTTTCGTATTTTGTATTCTCCGCCGTCCGAAGAATATATCCGCATATTTTGGTATGCCGCTTTGGCATTTAATGTTCCCGCCTTAAAGGTTCTGTCCGAAAAGACCAGCCCGTCTGCACAGAAATTTCCGTCGTGAATTATCTCGTTAAAATCACCACCGTATAAAAGCTTGTCGCCCTGCTTCACCACATGGTCGCACCACTCCCAAATACAGCCGCCGATCATCTCGGGATTTTCATAAAATGTTTCCACATAATCATATGTGTCACCGGGGCCGTTACCCATGGCGTGGCTGTATTCGCAAAGGAACATGGGGCGAGTGTCGCATGGGTTCGGATTATCGTTTTTCCACTCCTCAAAGGAATTATACATACGGCTGTAAACATCGCTTACCTCCGTCAACCTTGAACAGCAGCACTCACTTTCAAAATGAATTTTCGGTGCGGTTTTCAAGGAGCGAACATACTCGCCCATTGCAATATGGTTAAGACCCATTCCGCTCTCGTTTCCCAAAGACCACATAATGACGCACGGGTGGTTCTTATCTCTCTTTGTCATTCTCTCCGCTCTGTCAACCATTGCCGCCCGCCACTCGCTTTTATCCGTAACGGTTTCGGTATTAAACGGAATGTATGTATAATCGATGTCCTTTGTTACAAAGCCGTGAGTTTCCAAATCCGCTTCATCTATAACATAAAATCCAAGCCTGTCGCACATATTCAAAAATTCCGGACAGGGGGGATAATGAGAAGTTCTTATGGTGTTAATATTAAGCTCCTTCATTTTAAGAAGGTCTGTCATAATATCCTCCAAAGACACGGCGTGTCCCTTTTCGGGATGAGAATCATGACGGTTTATGCCCTTAATCTTAATCGAAGTTCCGTTTATCAAAAATTCACGGTTCGGCGAAATTTCAATGGTTCTAAATCCCAAAAGCTGAGGAATATATTCTTCTCCCACCTTCAAAACCAAGGTGTATATATTTGGCTTTTCCGCCGACCAAAGTTTCGGATTTTTCGGTTCAATCACCGTGCTTTTAGTAAAGCTTCCGCTTTCGCAGAGTTCACCGCCAAAATACAGAGAATACTCCGCTTCCTCTTCGCAATCCAATGTAATTTTTGCACAGGTGCAATCAGTATCGATTCGTATATCCTTCACCTTGCCCTCGGTTTCAACAAGATAAACATCACGGAAAATTCCCGAAAATCTGAACATATCCTGATCCTCAAGATAGCTTCCGTCACACCATTTTAAAACCTCGGCACAAACCTCATTCTCCCCGACTTTTATATATTCTGTTATATCAAACTCCGCAATATTGTGGCTTCCCTGGCTGTATCCCACCTCTTCGCCGTTTATAAAAAGACAAAGACAGGAATTAACCCCCTCGAAAACAATATGAACCCGATTTTTAATTTTCTTTACATTAAAGGTTCTTCGGTAAATCCCCAAGGGATTTTCGTCGGGAACATACGGTGGGTCAACCGGATATGGATAGTTTACATTTGTATAATGGGGATAATCGTATCCGAAAAGCTGCCAGCAAGATGGAACCGGAATTTTGTCCCAAGCTTTGATTTCAGCCTCTCTGTCTGCAATGCTTTTGTAATACTTAAAATCCCATTCGCCGTTTAAAAGAGTAAATCTGTCGGATTTTTCCCGTTTCATTTCAAGAGCCGACGCCTCATCTCCGTAAGGAATCATATAAGAGTGCGAGGGAACACGGTTTACCTCGAAAACACTCGGATTTTCATAATAAACTTTTTTCATATTAAACTCTCCTTTAAAACTGCTCGGTTTTAAAAATAGGCACTCGCAATTTGCAAGTGCCATTTATATTATTCTTCCGTTTTGTCCCCTTTGGCATAGGCAACAACCAAACGACGGTTCGGTTCTTCGCCCACGCTGTATGTGGTTATTCTCTTATCATACTGAAGAGTTGAGTGAATTATTCTTCTTTCGTTGGGAGACATAGGCTCCAATGTAATATCGGTTTTCTCTCTTACAACCTTTCTCTGAAGACCTTTTGCAAGACGAACGAGAGTTTCCTCTCTCTTCGCACGGTAATTTTCCGTGTCAATACTAACTTTTATGTACTGACCTTTATTCTTGTTCACATAAAGGCTTGTAAGATACTGAACAGCATCCAAGGTATCTCCTCTTTTTCCGATTAAAAGACCCATCTTCTCACCGGAAACATCCATATGAATTGTATTTCCGTCCAATTTAACGGCAATAGAGGCTTCAAGGCCGATTTTCTTAAGCAATTCGCCCAGGAACATCTTTGCATCGTCAACGCTTTCTTTCGGAATAACAAAATCCGCTCTTACCTCGTGTCTTGGTTTTCTCTCGTGCTTTACTTCTTTCTTATCTCCGCCGTTTTCTACGATTTTAACTTCTTCTTTCGCTTTTTCCGCTTCCTTTTCGGCTTCCACCTCAGCCTCTTTTGTTACCCAAGCAACAATATCAACCTCAGAGCCAACCAAAAACTTCATAAGACCTCTGCCAACTTCACGGGTAACCTCATAAGAAAGCTCTTCGGGAGCAACCCCAAAATCCTTAGCGGCAAGTTCCAATGCTTCATTAACGCTTTTTGCGGTTTTTTCTATTTTCTTTAACATTTATAACTTCTCCTTTAAACATTTTTGTATTTCCGCTTTCTGCGGCAGTTCCCATAAGTTCCTTTTCGATTTTCGGCATCACCAATTTGTTTACAACCAAAACCGAAATAAGCTGAATAACATTACTTATAATCCAGTAAAGACCAAGTGCCGCCGGGAATGAGAAACAGAACCAAGCCGAAATAAGCGGCATCATAATAGTCATTGTTTTCATTGTGCTCTGCTGATTATTCTCCGGAACTTTTTCGTTTTCGGGAATAACTCTGTTTTTCTCCGCCTTGCTCTGAGCTTTGCCCTGCGAAATCTTTGATGAAATCCAAGAGCTGAGTCCCGAACCGATAGGAATAAGCCAAAGAGCAAAATCATGCCCCGTAAGTTCCGCAAAATTCCCCTTTAGTACCGACCACAAAACGCCGAATTTCGGCATCTGCGAAAGGTTTAATCCAAGGAAGTTAAAATCTATCGTATTTCCGCCCATCGACGCAATCGAGCCCAAGCCGTTTGCCTTTGCCGTCTCGCCCACAAAATTCAAAAGACTGTCGTGGTCATACACAAGCTGAGCAATTTCGATTTGATACTGAGAAAAATCTCGGCTGGAAAGTCCGTCCTGAAGTGCGTCCAAAAGTCCCGATGACAGCGCACCTTTATTGCTTTGCGCCCATTCCGTAAAGTTTACGATAAGGGTTGCCTGCTCCGAAATCTCACCCAAGCCCATCATATATGTTATCGGCTGACGGATAACCCAATACAGCGCAAGAATAATTGGAAGCTGGATAAGCATGGGAAGACAGCCGCTTGTGGGGCTTATCTTATACTGCTTATAAACCTTCATAATTTCCACATTAAGTTTATCTCTGTCGTTGGCGTATTTCTTCTGAAGATTATTCAAAAGCGGCTGTGCCTTTTGCATACGCATCGTTGACTTTCTCTGCTTTAAATCCAAGGGGAAAAGACAGAGCTTAACCAAAAGAGTAAACAGTATAATCGATATACCGTAGTTTCCTATAATGTTATAGAAAAATCTAAGTATTGCACCAAAAAATATTTCAATCCATTCCATTTTGTTTCCTCGTTTTCAAAAATTATCTAAGGCTTGTCCACTCCGCCTCGGCTGAATGGATTACACCTGAGTATTCTCCATGCGCCCTTTGCCGTTCCTTTGATTACGCCGTATTTGCGGATTGCCAAAATCGCATATTCCGAACAAGTCGGATAAAATTTACAGCAAGGCTTTTTAAGAGGAGAAATGTACTTTCTGTATCCTTTAATCGGGAAAATCACAATCTCCCCGAAAATTTTCGACACCTTATTCATTTAAAACACCAAGTTCCCCCGAAGCGGACAAAAATGCCGCCAAAAGGGAAGAATACGGCTCTCGGACAGTTCTTGCCCGTGCCACAATAACGAAATCGTATCCCGTTTTCAATTTTTCCGAATTGGTTCTGAAAAGCTCCCTGATTCTCCGTTTGGCACGATTTCTCACAACCGCTTTTCCGATTTTTTTGCTGGCGGTTATACCCAAACGGTTGAAGCTTTGACCGTTCTTTTTCACATACACAACCATGGACGGGCTTACAACTGATTTTCCTTTTTTGTAAAGCTTTTGGAACTGCCCGTCACGGTCTAAACTGATAATTTTGCCCATAATTCTCCAAAAAAAGTCAAAAAGACGCCAAAAGGCGTCTTAGGCTGACAATCTCTTTCTGCCTTTTAATCTTCTTCTGGCCAAAACCTTACGGCCATTCTTTGTTGCCATTCTTTTTCTAAAGCCATGTTCCATTGAACGATGTCTTTTCTTAGGCTGAAATGTTCTAAGCATGGTAGTCCCTCCTGTTCAATAATTTGGTATAAAATTCTTCCGCCTTGGCGAAAGTTAGTTATATACAAGCAGTATTCCTATTTTACCACACAAATTCTCGTTTGTCAAGAATTATAATAAACTTTTTCAACAAATTATCCCACAAATACAATTTCCTTGTCGCAATCGGCAGCATACCTTACCGTATACGCCGTGCCTCCGCTGTTTTTTTTGAGATACGCAACACAAACGGAGCTGCAGTCCACCATGAACCGATTTCGCTTCTGCATACAGCCGATACTGTATTCCTCCGAAACAAATTTAACCTCATCGGCTTTCCCTAAAATTTCCCGATAAATTTCCGAATCCGTTTCTCTCCAGCCCTTATCCTGATTTTTGCAGGGTGCGGCAATAACAAGCTTAATGTCTCGGTATTTATCCCGAAGCCTTAAAACACAGAGTGCGCAAATTGTATCAAAGCCCAGCGCCCCTCCGGCAATAAAGGTTTTATATCCTCTTTTAATCAGATTTTCGCAGATTTCTTCAGTTTTGTTTAATATATCAGCCTTTTGTTTTAAAGGAACTATCCGATGTCCCGTAAAACAGCAGGTTACGTTTGGATTTTGTGTCATAAAAACACCTCGCCTTTCATTATACTACAGAAAATCGTTTCATGTCAACAATTCATTAAAGAAATCGTTGCAAAATCCTATTTTTTGTGATATAATAACCTTATCTTAATTTTTGGAAGTGACATTATGAACATTATTTATCAATGTGCGGTGTTTTTTGCCGTTTGTTTTTTAGGCGATGCCATAAGCGGCTTTCTACCCTTTCCTTTTCCGGGATCGGTTATTGCCATGGTATTGCTTTTCATCCTGCTTTGCATAAAGGTTGTAAAGGTTGAAAAAATCAGCAATGTTGCGGATTTTTTCCTTAATAATATGGCGTTCTTCTTTATTCCGCCCACGGTAAACATTGTAAATTACTTTGAAACCGTAAAAGATGTGTGGTGGCAATTTATTCTCATTTGCTGCATAACCACTTTCTTCACATTCCTTGCCACCGTTTATACGGTTAAAGGAGTTATGTATCTTACTGACAGGAGGAAAAAGAAAAATGGATAATCTTTACGCATTAACCGCCACCCCCGCCTTTGGCTTAACCGTTGCTTTTTCGGCATTCGCCTTGGCAAAGGGAATTAACAAAAAATTTGACACTCCCGTGGCAAATCCGCTTTTGATAAGCTCGATTTTCATTATTTTGTTTTATACGGCATTTAAAATTCCGCTTACAAACTTTTCCGGCGGCGGAGACATTATCCTTATGTGCCTCGCTCCGGCAACTGCTGCGCTCTCCGTTTCGATGTATCGCAAGCGTGAACTGATAAAGAAAAATCTTTTGCCGATTTTGGCAGGCTCTGTTGTGGGCGTAATCGTTTCCGTGGGCGGCGTGCTTATTCTTTGCAAGATTTTCGGAATAAATCAGGAAATCAAAGCCTCCCTTGTTCCAAAATCCGTTACCACCGCTATCGCCACCGAGGTGGCTAAAAACTTGGGCGGCTACGACTCGATTGCGGCAGCGGCGGTATTTATTACCGGTCTTTTCGGTGCAATTATGTGCCCTTATTTTTCAAAATGGTTTAAGGTAAACAATTCCGTGGCAACAGGGCTTGGTATTGGAGCTTCCTGTCATGCACTCGGCACATCTCAAGCCGTTAAGATGGGCGAAACCGAAGGCGCAATGGGCGGTATCGCTATCGGAATTTGCGGACTTTTGACCGTTATCGTTTCGTTATTTATTTAATCTCGGAGGTAATAATATGC
>CAZTEA010000018.1:0-10862 GCA_964612315.1 uncultured Oscillospiraceae bacterium
TTTCCGCAGCCGAAATCCAAAACGGTCATCTTCTTTTTATCGCCGATAACATCGATTATCAGTTCGGTAAATCGGTTTATCTGCTTATATTTATCATACATTGAATTGACAATTTTGCCGTCTTTTGTAAAAATCCCAAGGTCACAGAGCGGGGGAATTGCCGAATCCAAAATATAATTTTTCTTTCGGTTGTGCGCAGTTGATGAGCTTGTTCCGCCATTTTTCGAAATAAGCGTCGCTCGCCCTTTTTTTGAAATCTTAACGCAATAATGTTTGGAAACGCTCCAAAAATCAAACTGTCGGTAAGACTTGACAAGCTCGCCGATGGCGGCAAGTATTTTATTTTCCTCGATGTTTTCGGTAAAGGACTGTTTTTGCGTAAGCTTTTCAAGTTGGAAGCATGATTTTTTGCCGATGGTTTTTCTTGCAATGTTTATTCGTCGAAAATCGGCAGAAGATAAGGGGTTGCTGACAACCCCTTTGATAATCTTATCTTTAAATATTTGATTAAAGTAATTTATTGGCATTTAAAAAATCCTCGATTCTTTCCAAAGCCTTATTGATATTTTCGGTTGAATAAGCGTAAGAACAACGAATAAACCCTTCACCGCTGTCTCCAAATGCGTTTCCCGGAACAACCGCAACTTTTTTATCGTAAAGAAGCTTTTCGCAAAATTCTTCGGAGGAAAGACCGGTTTTCTTAATGCAGGGGAAAGCGTAAAAAGCTCCCTCAGGCTCGAAGCAGTCAAGGCCTATAGAATTGAATCCGTCAACAATGAGCTTTCTGCGTTTATCGTACTCAGCTTTCATATACTCAATGTCTTTGTCCCCGTTTTCCAAAGCGGAAATTGCCGCATACTGAGCGGTTGTGGGTGCGGACATAATTGCGTATTGATGAACCTTTGTCATCGCCTTTATAATATGTGGATGTCCGCAAGCATAACCCAAACGCCAGCCGGTCATTGCATAGGTTTTTGAAAATCCGCTTATTAAGACCGTTCTTTCCGCCATGCCGGGGAAAGATGCGATGGAAATGTGCTTTTTGCCATAAGTTAATTCCCCGTAAATTTCGTCAGAAATAACCATAAGGTTTGATTCCTTGATAATGGGAACAAGAGCCTCAAGGTCTTCTTTTTCCATTATTCCTCCTGTGGGATTGCTGGGATACGGAAGAACCAAAACCTTTGTTTTTGGGGTTATTGCGTCTTTAAGCTCCTGTGCCGTCAGCTTAAAACGATTTTCGGCTTTGGTGCAAATTGAAATCGGCACGCCTCCTGCAAGTCGGGCAATAGGCTTATAGCACACGAAGCTGGGCTCGGGAATTAAAACCTCATCTCCGGGGTTTAAAACAGTTCGCAAAAACAAATCAATGGCTTCGCTACCGCCAACGGTAATCAAAACTTGTGACGGGCCGTCGTAATTAAGATTGAATCGACGCTTTAAATATGATGCAACGGCGCTTCTGAGCTCTTTCATTCCGGCATTTGAAGTGTAGTGGGTTTTTCCTTTCTCCAGAGAATATATTCCCTCGTCTCGGATATGCCACGGCGTCACAAAGTCGGGTTCTCCGACGCCCAAAGAAATTGCGTCTTTCATTTCGGCTGCAACATCGAAAAATTTTCTGATTCCCGAAGGCGGAATGGATGATACTGTGTTGTTTATAAAATTTTCAGGGTTAAAACTCATAAGGATATAACCTCCCTGTCATCGTCATTTGGTGAAGTAAGAATGTTGCCGTCTGCCTTGTAGCGCTTTAAAACAAAGTGAGTGGCAGTTGAAATAACTGCTTCCATAGGTGCTAAATGCTGCGACACAAAAAGGGAAATGTTTTTAAGATTGTCCCCCTCAACGGTAACGCCGAAATCATAACTTCCGCTCATTAAATTAAGGGCGGTGACTTCGGGATACTGGTAAATTCGTTCGGCGATACGATCAAAGCCACGATTTCGCTGAGGCGTAACCTTAAGCTCTATATATGCCGTAACACGGTCGGATGCGGCGACTTTGTCCCAATTGACAATTGCGCCGTATCCCAGAATAGTTCCGTTTTTTTCCATTTCATCAATCGCTTCGGCGGCTTCGGCGGCAGAAATGTTATACATGGCGGCAAGCTGTTCCAAAGAAAGCTTACAGTTCTCATGCAAGGTGTTTACAATAGCTTCATACATTTTCTGTTTTTCCATAGCGAAGTACCTCCGTATAAAATCAATTTTCAACAATTATATCATAAATTTATCCAAAGGTCAATATAAACAAAAATTAAAATAACGACTTTCTTCATTATAATATATAAAAGTGTGAAAAAATCTCTGTGCAGTTTGCATAAATCACAGGTAGGTTTTTTGTATAAAAGTATCGTATTGACAAATTTGCCATATTCAAGTATAATTAGGATAGCGTAATAGTCTGCCTATGTGTGCTTAGCATGCAAAAACTATGTGGAGTTTCAAAATTTTATAACGGCAGCGAAAAGAGAGGTTGATGAGTGATGAAAGTGAATATTATACGAAAGGGAGTAGCCGCAATATTGGCATTTTTGATGATGTGGTCGGTTGCGTTTGGTGCAACAATTTCGAACCTCAAATTCAAAAAGGACACGGTTTCGTTTGACTATTATGTCAGCGGTGATAATGCAACCGTTTGGGCATATGATACGGCTAATCCTTCCAATGTACTTTATATAGACCAGGAGGAAGCCGACGGGTCTTTTTCTTTTGGCCTTCCCGATGGTTTTGAAGGTGAACAGGTTACTGTTCGAGTAGGTGGAAGCAATGAACCGGTTGCACAAGAGACGGTTTATGTAACTCCTACACCGGCACCCACTCCCGACCCCGAAAGCGTTGAAGCGGGCGGTATTTACGCTTATGTAAACAAAGAAGACTTTACGACAATGTCCATTAACTATGACGAGAAATACATAGTTACCGATGCGGACTTCAAAGAGGAGGCAAATGCCAATGCTTATGCGGCAGGCGCCGAAGGTATAATTGTATATGAGGAATATTCCGGAGCAGAGGGCGTGTTCTATGTTGATGGGCATTCCTTGGGATCGCCGTACTTTAAATATTCCTTTGATCCCATTAAGTCGGGTAAAGCGAAATTTACGGTGAGGTTTATGCACAGCACTTATCCGCAAGCGGGCTCTGACGGTGAAGTATTCTTCTTCTCGATTCTTGACGGAACAAATAGTGAATTTGCAATCAGAAACTGTACCGCACAGTATACAAGTAATACAGTTCCGGTTTCGGGTATGTATTTCTGGAACGGAAATGATGATTATACAAGATTCAGAAGTGCGGGAGCGGATGCCACATGGCAGACCCTTACATACTTGGTTGATATGGATAAGAAATCCTTTGAAGTTGAATATAACGGCGAATCTGTAGGTACGGGAAGCTTCTACAGCTCAAATGTTACAGAACTTAGCCAGATATATTTCACAGGCGGCAGAAAGCAATGGCAGGGGAATTACTATCTTGATGAAATTAAGGTGTTGGCGGAAACTGCTGATGAATATGAAACTCATACGGTTACATTCCACGGCGAGGACGGAGGAGTTCTTGAAACAAAGGAGATAAAAGCCGGAAGAAGAATGATTCCGGTTGACGCACCTTCAAAGAGAGACCATACCTTTATCGAATGGACATTAAGGGACGGTTCTCCCGCTGACTTTACTTCGATTACATCAGATATGGATGTTTATGCAAAATATTTGCCGAGATGTACTGTTGAGTTCTATAATCAGGAGGGAACGGAAAAATTGGCAACCACAACGGTTGATTACGGTACGGAAGCCAAGATTGTCGCTCCGAAGATTGACGGGTACACCTTTATGGGATGGAGAACAACAGACGGTGTTGCGGTTGATCTAAAATCTATAACGGCAAGCTATACATTATATGCTTGGTATGAGAAGCAGCCGACCGTTTATTACTATGATCTTGATGCGTTTGGTAATGCATCACTTTACAGAACGCAGACAATTGATTATGCGACGGATGCTGAGATTATTGTAGCTCCCACAAGCAGGCAGGATAAGAAGTTTATCGCTTGGGGTACGGCAGACGGTGTGGTTGCTGATTTAAGCAATGTTAGAGGCGACCGTAAGGTTTATGCGATTTACGGTACACAGGATTCTACGGCGATGGAAGATTTTGAAAATATCAGCTTCAAGGAAGATGGCACGGTTACGACAGAGTCGGAAAATCCGTTGAAGGAAATCATAATTCCGAGCCAAACCTTTACCGCATACACCAGCAATTCAGGCGCAACAGAAACATATAACACAATTTTAGACAGCGGTACATATACGGTTTGGAGAAACAACAACGCTAATGGTAACTACGAAGCATCAAGTACATTTACCCTTGATTCAAAGGCAATAATGATGAAGGTGGGACAGTACCCCACATTCAAGTTTGAAGAAGCAAGCAGCGGCGTTGTTAAGGTTTCTTACGATATCTTAACGGTTGAAAGAAGAAGAGGTAACGGCACAGACTCTGCAATTATGGGTATTTATGACTCTGCAACAAGAAACTATGCCGTAAAGGTCGGCGATATCGCATACAATGCCGAAGGCAAGAAGCAGAACGCATGGTATGCATATGACGGAGCAACCTCCCAGACAATGTGCGACGCAAAGTATAACACATGGCAGAAGATGGAATACTATATCGACCTTGATAACAGCGAATATGTTGTTAAGCTTGGCGGTACGGTATACGGTCCGTATGCATTCAGAAATACTGTAAACAAGGTAGACGCTATCACATCAAATGTAACCCAGCACTTGGGAATGTATGTAATGGATAACCTTGAGGTTGAAACTCTTTCTGTTGCACCGAAAGCAGAGCTTATCGGAAACGACGGAAGCTCTTTGGGTATGGTAGCCCTTTCAGCCGGCACAGACGCAAATCCGCCGGTTGCTCCCGAAATCAAGGGAAAGAAGTTTGCAGGCTGGTACGAAGATGCGGAAGGTACCAAAAAGGTTACATTCGCAGCATTTACAGGCGATAAGGTATACGCAAAATATTTAGACAAGGTTTTGGTTGAAACCTTCGATACAACAACAATCGACTATACAACAGGTAAACTCACAGGTTCAGCATTTGATGTTCAGTTCGGACTTAATGCAAATAATTTGCCCGAAGAAGCAAACGCTGCAATCAAAACTCCAAGCGGAAGAGATTCAAACGCACTCTATGTTGATATTGCTTCCAAGCAGCACGCAACAAAGATTGTATACAGCTTCCCGGAAGTATCCGAAGGCGTGGTAAAGGTATCGTTTGATATCAATATAGTTGAGTGGCTTAACACAGGAGACGGTCCCGTTGATATAGGTTCACTTATCACGGGAACTGCTGCAAGCCATAAGACTGCTGCAAGACTTATCGGTGCACAAAATAATTGGAAATTGTTTACCAACGACGATGAGGAAAATCTTGTAGATATAGGTATGTCAGGCGGAAACCATTGGAATACGGTAACCTACTACGCAGACCTTGATAATCAGACCTATAAAGTTCAGGTTGGCGACACAATAAGCGGTCCGTATAACTTCAAGAACACGGTAGACTCGGTAGACGGTATCTACTTCGGCGATGTAAGAACAGGATGGCAGGGTCAGTATTACTTGGATAACTTAACGGTTGATACTGATTATCACGACCCTGTAGTAACATTTAACAATGCAGACGGCACAAAAATTGCCGATGTAACAGTAGTAAACGGCAAAGTAACTGTTCCGAGCTACACAGTTCCGGCAGGGAAATCCTTTATCGGCTGGTCAGACGGAACAAACATAGTAACAAAGTTTGACGAAATCGAAGAGGATATGACACTTACAATGTCCGTAAAAGACGCTGTTGCTCTCAGAGAAACCTTTGACAGTTTCAGAACTGACCTTATCGCAGACGCTGAAAGCGCAACAGGTCAAATCGTAGCCGCAGACGGTACAACAATTACTGATAATGCATTAACAAGCGGATATACTCTAAACGGATATGCGTACAAAAAGAGTCACTTCTTTGTGCAGGCAGACGGAAACGACAATGTATTGGGTATAAACAACGACGGTTCGCTTAACTATGATGCATTGAAGTTTGCATTTGCACCAATAAAGGGCGAGAATAAGGCAAATATCTCCTTTGACTATAAGCTGTCAAGCGTTTACAATGCTTTCTCCGTAAACAATAACTATGACAACAAATACGGTATGGCAATTGTTAAGGGTAAAGACACAAACGGAAACGAAAAGATAGCTGCCCTTATTCAGTATACAAACACAGGCTACTTAACAGACGCAGAGGGTAATGTTCTTAATGAAGGTATGGGACTTGTTGTATTCAAAAACAACGGCGACGGTCAGATAAACGCAGAAGACTGGGTAACAATCGTACCGTACACAGGTACACCAAGCGACGGCTGGGATTGGAATAACCTTGAGCTTGTATTTGATGTAAAGGCACAGACCTTTGATGTATTGTTAAACGGCACAAACAAGGGAACATTCCCGTTCAAAGATACGGTAGACAATGTATCTGTCGTAGAGTTTAATATGAGCCATGCGGGTCACTTCGGAAGAAACGCAAGCCTCTTTGTAGACGATGTAACAGTTGTTGAAAACAAGAGCGAGGTATTTAACCCGTTCCCGAATGAAGAGCCTACACCGGTAAGTATTTTGGCTTATGCAAACGGTAAGCTGGTTGTAAATTCTCCCTCAGACGGTAAGCTCTATATTGTAACAAAGGCTGCAAACGGCGAAGTTTCGACGGCTGCTGTTCACACAGTCACAGCAAACACAGAGGCAGACTTTAATTTCGCAACAGGCGAAACCGCATATCTCTGGAGTGCTGTAATGGATCCTATCTGTGATCCTTTCACAATTTCTCAGTAAGATTAACAGATTAAAAGCCGCAGGGCGGCAGTAAAAATCTCGGCAATTTCGGGGCGGGGGAATTTCCTCCCCACCCCAAATGCCGAAAGATGGGCGGATTTATCGAAAAAAGAATCCCACTTGGGCATATTGCATATTTCAAAAATGCCAAATTTGTGAAACTTATACAAATACCTTGATTTTATAAGAAATTTGTTAAAAAGGGCTTGAAAAGTCGCAAAAAACTCCTAAAAAAGTTGAATTTCAACAAATTTCACCGTGAAATTCCCGTTGACAAATTTTAAAAAATCTGTTAATATATATTTAGGTTATCATTGGGAATGGTATGTTTATCTTCTTGGTGAAACCAAGTTGGTGAGAGTTTTTTCTCTTGCAAAAATGTTTTCTTTCAAGGTTGAGGAGCCTTGGGAGTTGGTTGGTGTTGAGGGGCACACTCCCCTCAAAATTGGACTCGAAAAAAATTAAACATTTTTTGCAAAATTATATTGTGTCCTTTGCAAAGCGTGTTTGCGCCGAATTCGGATTTGAAATTTATTTTCATTGGGCTTTCCGGCGGCACAAACGATGTTTTCATTGAATACTGTATAAGACTTTGTAAAAGAATAACAAAATCTAAAAAAGGAGAGAAAAAAGCATGAAAAAACTTATCGGAATTGTTTTGGCGCTTTGTATGCTTTGCACCGTTGCTTCGGCTGCTACAGTAAACAACGCTGCTGCAACTGCGGATGATACCGACATGACTGTTTCAATCACTTATGATGCTCTTGCTGACGCTCAGGCAACTATGCTTGCTTACAAAGTGGCAGACGGCTCAACGGTTGAAAACTTCCCGGCATTCGCAGATACAACAACAACTCCTATTGTTGGTATTGATCAGGCTGTGTCTGACGGCACATTCGATTTCAAGGTTGCTGAAGATTTTGAAGGCACAATCGCTATCTTAATCGGCGGTGACGGTATTGATAACCCTGCGAAGTTAATCGTTACTTTCGAAGCTGCTTCCGAAGGCGTTCAAATCACTCTTAACTACGGTGATGTTAACGGCGACGGTAAGGCTGATGAAGCTGACGCTTCTTTGATTGTTCAGAAGGGTGTTGGTCTTATTAGCATTTTTGTAGATCAGCAGGGAAGAGAGATTCCTGAAAAAGTCGGTGATGTTAACGGCGACGGTAAGGCTGATGAAGCTGATGCTTCTTTGATTGTTCAGAAGGGCGTTGGTCTTATTACCGGATTTGTGGATCAGCAGAATAATCCTTTAACAACATATACATATATGTATGTTGCTCCTGCCGGAGAATAATATTTAAGAATAATATTTAGATTTGGAAAGAGGTAAAATAATTATGAAGAAAATTGGCAGAATTTTGTCATTGGTTTTGGCTGTTTGCCTTATTTCTGCTTGCTTTACAGTAAATGTAATGGCTGAGTCTGAGCCCAAGACAAACCGTAAAGTAGAAGTAACTATTGATAAGACAAAAGACTTAAAGCCCGGTGATACAATTACGGTATCACTTAACATCGAGAATACTTATCATATTGTATCTATGGGTTATACAGTAGCATATGATGATGATGTTTTTGAAGTTGATATGACTGAAGATGCTTATCAGGATTTAGATTGGTATACAGAAATTACCGATCCGGGAACTTCTAGAAACAAGAAGTTTGCAGGTTACTTGACAACACTGACATATACTCCTGCATGGGACTTTGACAACGACAAGCTTTTAGGTGCTGGTTTTGAAGGTGAACTTAATTACAAGTGGTTTGGTGCGAATTACATTCCGGAAACTAAGGATGAGCCGGGTAAACTTATAGGTAAATTCTATTTCAAAGTTAAAGATGACGCTGCTGGCGGAACTTATACGATTAACGTAACAGGTAATACATCTAATACCGGTCAGGTTCAGTATCCGATGGTTACAACTCCTGTTGCTGTAACTGTTGGTTCTGGCGCTTCTGATCCGGTTGATCCTTCAACAGACAATATCACAGTAACACCGGGTTCAACATCAGGTGTTGATATCGTTGCAGGCGACAGAGAAGGTAAGAAGTATGACAACGCATATGCTGTTACAGCTTCTATCTCCAACAGCAATTCAAACGCTGCTGCAATCACAGCTGCCGGCGTACTCTTCATTCCGGAAGCAGTTCTCGGTTCTGAAACTTTAACACTTTCAACAACAAGTGCTGCAAAAGCAGAAGCTCCTGCTGCTGTTTTGGGTAACGGTACTTTAACACTTAAGGCAGCTATCAAAGATATCCCCGCTGCTCTTGCAAACAGAGATATCAAGATGGTAACAAGAGCTTACGGTGTAACAAGCGGCGATCCCATCTATGGCGCACAGAACACAACAACAATCAATTTCACAAAGACAGCTGAATAATTGATTACTGATTTAAAGTTTTAGAATTTTTCGGAAAGGTGATTATAATTATGAAAAAGTTATACGAAATGCCTACAGTAGAACTTACAAAGTTTGATGTAGAAGATGTTATAACAGCAAGCTCCAGCTTGGTAAGCACCGATACATTCAAAAATGATACAGGTGTTGATGCTGTTACAACATGGAACAGCGATTGGAATAGTTCTTTCGGAATCTAATTTCCACGACTATAAAACGGCGAAGATTTATCTTCGCCGTTTTTTGTATGCCGTTATAGCCTCCCATTGCCCAACCTCCCTTTTCTTGCAGGAGGGGGGATTGCCTTGGCGGTGGAGGGATTTCAAACCGGCAAACATCACTTCGTTTCTGCCCCTTGATTTTCTGTTTTCTTTGTTTTGATTTTGCGCCATTCGTCCCTGCCTTGCCCTTGCCCCCTCTGCTCCTCGCCCCTTGCCTCGCCTCGAACTTCGCCTTCCCCACACCAAAGCGGAACAATCTCTCGTCTTGTCTCCTCGCCCCTGCGCCTCCCGTGCCCCCTCGTCTCTCTTTTCTTGCGGACGGGGGAATCGCCCTGTGGCGGAGGAGAGATTCAAACACATAAAACCACTTAAATTATCGCCGAATATCCCTCCGATTTTCTCTCCTAAAAGCCTTTTGTGAAATTTGGTAAAAATCACGGGGTTTAACTGTGTTAATTTGTGCAATAGGTACATTGTCCGAAATGCTTGTGCAAAAACCCTGAAAAACCCCGTAATATCAAGGTTTTTTCGAACTTGCTCGTCAACTTTTATACAAAATAACCAAAAGAACTTTTTAAAATTTGTGTAATTGTCCTCTATCTAAATATCGAAAAGTGTGATAGAATAATACTGATAATGAATGATAATAACATCAGGAGGTATATACATTATGGCAAGTTTAAGTCTTAAACATATTTATAAGACATACGAGGGTGGTTTTACCGCCGTTAAGGATTTTAATCTTGAAATCGAAGATAAGGAATTTATAATTTTGGTAGGTCCTTCCGGTTGCGGTAAGTCAACAACTCTCAGAATGATTGCCGGACTTGAAGAAATTACTGACGGTGAATTGTATATCGGCGACAAGCTGGTTAATACCGTTCCGCCGAAAGACAGAGATATTGCCATGGTTTTCCAGAACTATGCGCTTTATCCTCATATGACAGTATTTGACAATATGTCATTCGGTCTTAAGCTTAGAAAAGTTCCGAAAGCCATCATAAAAGAAAAGGTACATGAAGCCGCAAAGATTCTTGACATCGAACATCTTTTGGAAAGAAAGCCGAAGGCTCTTTCCGGCGGTCAGAGACAGCGTGTTGCTCTCGGTCGTGCAATTGTTCGTGAACCTAAGGTATTCTTGATGGACGAACCTTTATCAAACCTTGATGCAAAGCTTCGTGTTCAGATGCGTACAGAAATCGGTAAGCTTCACAGAAAACTTCAAACAACATTTATCTATGTAACACACGACCAGACAGAAGCTATGACAATGGGTTCTAAAATCGTTGTTATGAAAGACGGTATTGCTCAGCAGGTGGCAAGCCCCACGCAGCTTTACAA
>CAZTEA010000019.1:0-10742 GCA_964612315.1 uncultured Oscillospiraceae bacterium
GTCCGAAATCGTTGTTTCCTGCGGCGAAAACTTCGCCTTTATCCGAAACGCCGACAATGTGGTTTGTGCCGGCACCCAAGGAGACAATGTTTTCCCAATGGGTAACGGCTTTAAGAGCCGAATTTTCGTCTCCGGCAAAGAAAACATTTCCCTTTGAATTTATTCCCAAGGTGTAGTCTCCTGCTGCCTCGATGGCACTTATGCCCGCCCAATTTTTCGTATTGCATTGTCCGTTTTGATTTTTACCTGTGGAGAAAACAGTTCCGTTTGAGCGAAGGATTGCCGTGTGGAACGCACCTGTCCGAACCGAGACGGCGTCATTGATTTGATTTGTGCCGCATTGATTAAAGGTGTTTGCGCCAACAGCAATTACACGCCCGTTTGACAAAAGGGAGACGATATGATGACCGCCGGAGGAAATATAGTTTTGAAAATCTGCCTCGCTGCCCCGTGTTCTTCCGTATAGAATCATACTTCTTAAGGAACTGTCACGGTAGTCCCCGAGCTCCATAAAAATCGTAATCGCTTCATCGCTTTGACCGCTGTTCATAAGGCTTACCGCTTTGTTATAGCGAAGATACGGCACAAGGAAGAAATAAATCAACATAAAAAGAAGGATTGCCCCAGTTCCAAAAGGTACCCAAAATGAGGGGTTTTTAAAAAAGCGAAAGGGAGAAGCTTTTTTCTCCTTTGCGGTTCGGACGGAAATATTTTTCCCCGAGGCAAAGGAAAAGCCGCAATAAGGACAGATATTGTCGATTTGCGAAAGTGCCTGAGTATAAATGGGGGCATTGCAAACAGGACAGTTGAAGGTTTCCATAATACAATTCTCCAATCAGATTTTTTCGCCGATTTTTTCGCCGGCTTTAACAGGGAATTCAATGCCACCTTTGTTTGAAACAAGAATTTTTTCCGAAATTTTTGCGGTGTTCTCTTTTAAAAGGAGGATAATCGTGCTTCCTCCAAACTCAAAGCGACCCATTTCCTCACCTCGTTTAAAGGCGTGGCGGCTGTGATAATTAACAATTCTGCCGACCATCATAGCGCCGACTTGCATAAAAAGCGCCTTGCCGAAATTTTCAGTTTCCAAAATGGTGTATTCTCTGGAATTTCTGGTGTAGACCGGGGTGCTTTCAACGGCAACGGGCTGAACCGTGTGGAAAATTCCCTTGATAAAAATATTCTCACCGGATTTTGCGTTGTCGAAGGCGTGATATCTGTGATAGTGAGTGGGTGTTAAACGGAAAACCAAGCACAACCCATTTGAAAATTCTTGTGCGAGGGCAGCGCTTTCGGTGAGAGTTTCTATGTCGTAAACGGAATTTTTAACGGTGAATTTTAATTCTTTTTCTATGGGGTAAGCCGTTAAAAGTCCGTCGCAAGGCGATAAAAGGTCTTTTGGTGCGGTGCAAAATGGTCTTTTGCCGTCCTTTACCCGTCTGGTGAAAAATTCGTTAAAGGATTTCCAGTTTTCGATTTTAAAATCCGCCAAGTCGATATTGTTTTTCTTGATAAAGTGCTTTATATAGGGTCGGGAAAGCCTTGAATCCATAAAACAACCTGCCGTCTTTGACACAAAGGGGCAGGTTAAAGGCTTTAGTATAATTCTTCCCGATTTGCTGTTGTAAAGGAAGTTAAGCATTGAATTGTCCTCCGAAAATTATAACAAGAGTGAACACAATTGCGCCGATAAGGGCGTAAACCAAAAGTCCTTTAAAATACGGCTTGCTGATTTTAAAGGGACAGACGAATAAAATTCCGATAATTAAAAGACCGATGTTGTAAAAACGAACAAAGGTGCTTTTGCCCACAAAAAGGTCGATAACCAAAAGGAGCGGAATAAGCAGGGCAACGCTGGTAACGGGAAGCCCCTCGTAATATTCTCTTTTTTTGGTTTCCTTTTTCGTTCTGTTTATCTCCGAAACATTAAAGTAGCCCAGGCGGATAACCGCACCCAAAATATAAACAATCATACAGGCCGTGGTAATCCAGCTGTGGTAAGGAAAAGCGCTTTCGTACTGCTTGCAGAAGTTGAAAATGATAACTGCGGGAAATGCGCCGAAGCAGATTAAATCGCAGAGGGAATCGATTTGAATACCGAAGCTCTTTGCGTCTTCGCTTCGCTTGCAGCGCCTTGCAATTGTGCCGTCGAACATATCGCACACACCGCAAATCATAAGACACAAAACCGCAATTTTAAGGTTGCCCTCAAAGGCTTGAAGCATTCCCACAACAGAGGTGGCAAGCCCGATATATGTAAGAATTACAGAATAATTATAAAACCCAATCATAGTATACCCCTTTATTTTTTAGCAAGATAGGTGAAAGGTCGAGAAGAAGAGTCCGCATTTTTCACCCTTACTTAAACCAGTATACCACAATCCGCCGTTAATTGCAACAAGAAATTTTAATCTTGCAAATATAGGGTCGATTTTTGGGGTAAAAATGCTTTATAGCGTGAAAAAGTGTAACAATCGTTAAAATATGCAATTGAAATTTGATGATATTCGTGATAAAATAATGATGTATGAAGTTTTTTAGAAATTTGGAGGAACAAAGTAATGAGGAGACGAATTTCAATAATTTCGGCAATATTGACTGCTTTTATGCTGAGCACAAGCGTTTTTGCGGCGGTTGATGTGAATATTGCTTTTGAAAACAAATATTTTATTGCCGGGGAGAACAAATACAATGTTTTCGGCGAGAATAATACAGACAGCGACCAAAAGCTGTCTTTGATTGCGGTGACTTATAAAGGCGGTGCGGCGACAAGCATTGAAGTGGGCGAGCCTGTAACCGTTGCTTCGGGCGCAAAATTTGACATAAGCGGCGCTTTTAATTTGCCCGAGGGAAGCGATTTTGCACGGATTTTTGCATGGGAGGACACGAAAACGGTTTCTCCTTTAACAGAGCCTTACACGGCGGAGGGGGTAAGCTTTGAGTATACCCTTGAAAAAGGCGCAAAAACTTCTGCCGGGGTTTACGATGAAGACGATAATTTGGTGAGAACTCTTTGGAGTGCCGAGGACAAGGGTGCCGGAGTACATAGGGGATTTTGGGACGGAAAAGACGATTACGGCACGGAAATGAAGGACGGAAAGTATTACATAATCGTAATGTCTCACAATGTTAATCATGAAATGTATACTCTTGTGGGAAACACCAGCGAAAGGGTTACAAAATACAATATGATGTCCGAATACCGCCAGATTTCGGATATGTCGGTTTTCGGTAACAGAATGTATTATTCCCAGCAGTATATGGAAAACAGCAGAACATGGAACTATTTTAATTTGGACAACTGCCACAATCAAGCGGGTTGGTTTGAAAAGAACAAGAAGAATAAGATTACAATACGAAATTGCACGGACGGCAAATATGTTTACTGGCTTTCCAGCGAGCATACGCCGCAAAATTATATTGACCCGGACGCAAAGGATTATGTAACCACCCAGTTCGGAAATCCCCGTGTGTTTATTGCGGCGCTTGACCCTGTTGCAAATCAGGAGGTTATCTTCGAGGGCGGCAGAAAGATTAACAATTTCTGGGGTGCGGCAATCGGACACCAAAGTGCAATCTGCATAAAATACACAACGGCAAACGATGTTCGTGAAACCTTCGGCGACATTGCAGTTCAGAAAAATTCAAACGCTCTTGTTGCGATTTACGGCTACGGCAGGGCAGTACGAGTAATCGACAAAAATTCGGGTTATCTTTTAAAGGATAACTACATAGACGCAAACGGCGAGACGACCGCCGAGGGAAATGCGGTAATTCCCATTGCTCTTTGCTTTGATAAGGACGACAATATTTGGATTTCTTATAAGGACGATGATGACAATGCGATGCTTTCCAAGTTTAAAATCAACGAGGACGGCAATTTGATAAAGCTTGCGGACGCACCGAAAAGAGTTTGCCTTGACGACATTATCGCTTTGGCGGTTTCTCCCTCCGGAGGAGACTTAATTATGGCGTACGGCGGCGATATGGCAAAATTCGCTTCCTATGATATAAGCGACTGGTCACAGAATTACATTGTCGGCAGAGACGAAACCTACGAGGAAAGCCCAAAGGTTTACGATGATAAGTTTATGTTTTTGACAAGCGGCGGTCACGGTGCGTCGGGGTCTGACCTTATCGACTACACATTCTTGACCTTTGAAAACGAAAACACCCTTTGGTTGGGTGATTCGGGCAATGACAGATGCCTAAAATACGATTTGTCAACGGGAGTTCCCGTGATTTCCGACAGAATACACCAAAGTGTTGTTTCCTACAATGTGGCGGCGGATTCCAACAATCCCTCAACCATTATTCACGGAACAAAGGAATATAATTTGGTATACGACACGGAAAATCCCGATGCGGCTTGGACTTTGGAGCGAAATTGGGCAAGACAGACCGCAATTTTGGAGCAAAGCACAAT
The DNA here is from genome assembly GCA_964612315.1 of uncultured Oscillospiraceae bacterium. Lineage (GTDB taxonomy): Bacteria > Bacillota > Clostridia > Monoglobales > Monoglobaceae > SIG454. The sequence goes on from CAZTEA010000019.1 coordinate 4,427, forward strand.
GTCGTTTATTGACGGGCTTACAACTCTTGAAAATGGGAAAACATATTTTGCCGCAACAACTTATCGAAACGGCAAATACAACATATACGAAAAACAGGATACGGCACTAAGATGCACAAAGGTGAACATTAGAGGCTATCAGATTTTAAACGATGGGAAAATGACATTGCAGAAAGCGGAGGATATGACCTATGAGGGTGTTTCGGGAACGGGATTTTACCAAAGATACCTTAAGGGTATAGACTCGGACGGAGACCCATATTGGGGAGAGGATGTGCTTTTGGCGTTTGTTCCCAAATCCGACAGCAGTATTAAGTTTACAAGCAAGGCGGCTCTTTCCGAGCGAGGGATTCTTTTTGATGTAAACGAAGCCAATTCCCACGCCGATGGTGATTTGCGTGATTTTAAAATGGGTGCGGTTTTGGCGCAGGTAACCAAGGATAACGATTTTATAATTAAAGCCGCTCCCGCAACGGGAAGCAACTACAACGGTGATTTCCCCGATGACGGCTACCTTGAAGTTAATGCGTGGTATACCTGGCACGACCCTTACGCATACGGACGAAATATTGTGGCTCAGTACAGAGGCGAGGGCTACAGACAATATCAGGCGAACAAATTCTATCATTTTTACGATAACGGACTTTTAGTCGATATGTTCGGTGAGGCAACGGGACAAATGACGGATAATGTTGACGATTACTGCGGCGAATTGGTAAACGGCAACGGATTTTGCTGGGTTTGGGTGAAGAGTCCGTCAAACCCCGAGGACGAGGCATACACAATTCAAGGCGGCGAAGCGGGAATGAGCGGCGCTTTGGTTTACAAAATTACGGGTCTTTCCACAATCAGGGAGGAGAAAATTCCAATCACCTTAAACTGCGGAAGCCGAAACGGCTTAACTGCAGCGGTTTATGGCGAGGGCGGCACTTCTTTCAGCGAAAGATTAAGTAAGAAAATCGTAAACAGCTCTTCATACTCAAAATTCTTTGATGAGGGCGAGAAAAATGTATGGCTCACGGGATATCTTGAAATGCCCGAAAATAAGGAGTCTATTCGTTTGACAATTGAAGCGGACGGAAATGCGGCTCTTTATGTGGACGATAAGCTTGAAGCCGAGGGAACGGGCACTTTAAATAAGATTATCACAAGCAAAAAGGGAAGAAAGAGCAAAATTAAGCTTGTGCTTACACCCAACCAAAACGGTTATGCGGGGGTGAAGCTTTTTTACACAAATGATGAGGGCGAAAAGGTTTTGCTTCCTAAAGGCTGTCTTAAAACAGAGGCGAAAGTTTATGAGGGCAAGGAAACCGTACGCAATCTTTTGGAGGGACTTCCCTATAACGATGACATAGGCGAGGGCAAATTTTACGGCTGGGATTTTTCCAATTGGAGCGATAGCGAAGGCAGAACGATGAGTGCCAAAACCAATGTGAGAAATTATCATTCAGACGGGGATAACGACCTTATGCTTTCAGCAAACATCGGCAAAAATAACAACTGCACCGATTATGTTTGGGTGGAGCGGAGTCTCGGTGATATTCGTGAGGATATGAACAGCTGGGAAATCAGCGCAAAGGTTATGTTTGACGGTATATTAAACGGATATTTTGACGGCACGGGCGGTCAGATAGACGGTGAGAGAGGAAGATATATCGACATTTTGGACATAAACGACAAGATTGTCGCAAGGGTTTATCCCGGAGATGATTACGCCTTTTACGGAAACGGTGAAAAAATATTGCAGATGAGCGTTCCCAAGGGCTACACGGGCGTAAGCCGAAACTACATTCATCCATTAAGCGACCAATCCGACCTGAAAATTTACGCAACGGACGGCAAAATTAACATTGCCTACCGTGAGGGAAGCATTCAAACTGAGGTTTATCAGGAGGGTGCACTTTGGAACAAGCCTGCAAAAATCAGAATTTCCGCCTTTGAAAATTGCTTCTACAGTCCCCACGGCGATAATTACAACACGGACTTTTCACTTCTTAAGTTTACCCAGTACGCCAAGGAGGAAATGTGCACGGTTACATTCTTTGACGAGGACAGGGAAACCGTATTGTCAACGGTTCGGGTTCAAAGAGGAACGGGTGCGGCAGCTCCCAATGCCGAAAAGGACGGCTATATTTTAAGCTGGAGCGACAGTTTTGCCTGCGTTACCGAGGATATGGAGATTTACGCAATTTACACCCCGGTAAATCTTAAGCACGATGTGGTGTTTATGGACCACAACGGAATGCACCTTGCAACCCTTTCGGGCGTTTACGGTGAGGAGGTAAGCTATACACCCCCCGAAAGAGAGGGCTATACATTTATTGGCTGGTACACCGACCCCGTTGGCGGAGAAAAAGCTGACCTTGTGAACCGTCTTGATGACATAACAGTTTATGCAAGATACGAAAAATTCGCAACGGCTCTTTATGATTTTGAAGATATTGACGAGGAGCTTACAAAGGCTTTGGGCTCGTCTGCGATTAGCGGCTCAACCGGGCAGATTAAAAGCGGCGATTACACGGGCGTTCAAGGAAAGAGTGGATTTTTAAATGTTGAGTACCACCTTACGGAAAACGGCAATCTTTACAAGCAAACGGTTAACGGCAGCACGGCGGTGGAGGTAAGAGCCGTTGCAAAGGGCAAAGGTGACTATATAAGATTTGATTTTAAAGAGGTTGACGGCGACAAAAAGTTTAAGGTTTATTTCGATACAAGTATCAGAAGATTTTACGATACCGATGCCAAAACCGACAATAACGGCGGCTTTGGTACGGTATACGGTAAAAACGAAAAGGGCGAGGTTGTTGATGTTGTTAAAATGACGGCAACCTCCAAAGACGACAGAGGTATTGCTGTTTGGGATAAGGATAAATCGTCTTGGATAACCTTGTCTTCGGAAACTTCGACTTGGATGAGGGTGGAATACCGTCTGAATTTAAAGGCGCAGACAGCGGATATTTATTTAGACGGGAAGCTTATTACTACTGTGCCCTTTGTAAATCCCGTATCCTCAGTTTTCCGACTTGAGTTTAATATGTTAAACGGTTCAACGGAGGGGTCTTGTTCAAGATATTATCTTGACAATGTGGGCGTTGGCGCATATTGATTTGTGTCTCAAAAATTTTCTGTAAAATATCGGAAAAACTATTGAAAATTTATTTGGAATATGATAATGTATAGGTAGGCGAACGCCTACCTATATTTATAATATCTTAATAGAGAGAGGTTGATGGAAATGAACATTTTGTTTCAGGGAGATTCGATAACGGATTGCTCCAGAGGAGAGAACAACTTCGGACACGGCTATGCCCTTATGGTATCGGGTATGCTTGGAAGCGAGGAAGCGGGAAAGCACACCTTTTATAACAGAGGCGTAAGCGGAAACCGAATTGTTGATGTTTATGCAAGAATTAAGAAGGACTGCTTAAACTTAAATCCCGATGTAATGAGCCTTTTAATCGGCGTGAACGATGTTTGGCATGAGGTTGACGACCAAAACGGCGTTGACGGGGAAAAGTTTGAGAAGATATACACCATGCTTATGGAAGAGGTTATTGCCCATAACCCGAACATTAAGATTATCCTTATGGGTGCTTATATTTTAAAGGGCCCGGCAACGGTAAGAGAAGACCCCGCAGTTTGGGAGACTTTTAAAAGGGAAGTTCCAAAAAGAGCGGACATTGCCAAGAGAATTGCCGAGAAGTTCAGCGACAATGCGGTTTTCGTATCGCTTCAGGATGTGTTTGATGAGGCACTTTCTTTGGCTGACGAAAGCCAATGGAGCCGTGACGGCGTTCATCCCACACCTCAGGGTCATGCCCTTATCGCAAAGGCGTGGATGAAGGCTTATAAGGCTCTTTAATAAAGAGAATGAGGAGAGTTTTATTATGTCACTCAGAGAAGAAAGAGAGATTTTTGACAAAGAGGGGAAAATTTACGAAAGCGTTAAAGTGAAGTTTTCGGGAGTTTGCGGATATGATGTTTACAACTGCTCAATCCCCTTTGAAAAGGACGGAAAAACATACATATACGGCAGAGTGGAAAAGCGTGATGAGTGGGCAAGGTCAACGGTGCATCTTTTCGAAAAGGTGGGCGAGGACGAGTTTAAAAAGGTGGAAAATTCCTTTGTTTATCAGCTTGAAGACCCGTATATCGCAAATATTCACAACACCTTGATTTTGGGCGGAACTCATGTGGTTAAGGAACGCTCGATGGTGAAAACCTATTACGGATATTTTTACAAGGGCAATGATTTGGAGGATATGTATTATTTCACCACAGGCCCCGAGCATATGAAGGATATCCGATTGGTTCAGCTTTCAAACGGCGAAATCGGAGTTTTCTCCCGTCACAGAGGACAGCACATTTTAGATGAATACGGCTGTGAATCAATGATTGGTTTTTGCAAAATCAAGACGGTTGACGATTTAACCGGGGAGGCAATCAAAAACGCTCCCTTAATTCCGAATATATTTGCCGACGGAGAGTGGGGCGGCTGTAACCAATGCTATATGCTCTCAAGCGGAAAAATCGGAATAATAGGGCATAAGTGCTATAAGGACGAGGAAAGAAACAACGCCGTTTACCTTAACACCGCTTATGTTTTCGACACTGAGAAAATGGAAATGATTTCCGATAAGGTAATCGCAACCAGAAAAAGCTATCCGAGCGGCCCTGCCAAAAAGCCTGATTTGGAGGATTGCGCTTTCCCGGGGGGGATAGTTATGCGACCGGACGGCAAGGCGGATTTATACAGCGGAATCGGGGACTGCGAGGTTGGACGAGTAACTGTTGATTATCCCTTTGAGGGATACGGGAATATTATATAAAATTTAAGGAGAGTACACTATGTTAGTTAATTTGCACAGACCCTACGAGCCGACATTTTCGGCAAGTAAGGACAATATGACCTTTTACAACAAGGTTAACGATGATTTTATTTTCGGAAAAGACGATGAAATCGAAATTTATGTTGCTCCTACAAGAAAGACAATGAAGCTTAATTGGAAGCTTACCCGAAACATGGTGGATGCGCCTCTTAAAGAGGGATATGCCAAGGCTTTGCCGGGTTATGTGTTCGCAATTAAGATTGATACGAAGAATCTTGAATCGGGATTTTACGATATTTACTGCGAAGCGGAGTTCGGTACGGGCGCAACTGCACTTTCGCCCTGTTCCTCCAAGGCTTACTGCACCTTTGGCTACGATATCGACAATATGCCGATGTTTATAAGAAAGCCCGATGATTTTGAGGCTTTTTGGGAAAAATCCAAGGAGAAAATCAAGGGCGTTGAACTTGAACCGCAGTTCGGTGAGGTTTATACCTTTAAAGACAGACAGATAAACGACTACAATGTTTCGGAGGCGTCTTTCCCTTGCTCTTATGACGAAGAGGGAATTTTATATGACGAGGTTATTGCCTATAAGGTAAGCTTTAAAAGCGCAGGCGGTATGAGAATTTACGGCTGGTTCGCAAGACCGAAAAAGGAGGGTAAGTACCCGGGACTTATGATTTATCCGGGTGCCGGTTATCACTCCCGTTCAATGCCTCTTGAACACGCTCGCCACGGCTATGCGGCTCTTGATATTCAGGTTCACGGTCAGGACTGCGATTGGCCAAAAGAAAAGTATGTTCCGACCCCTCCCCTTGACGAGTTCCCCTCTCCTTTGGACGGCGAGAACTACTACTTCAACGATATTTATATGCACGCTCTTCAGGGGCTTAATATGCTTTGCTCCATGGACTGCGTTGATACCGACAGAATTGCGGTTTGCGGCGGCTCTCAGGGTGGAAGACTCAGTATGGTTGCTTCCGCTTTGGATAAGAGAGTTAAGGCGGCGGTTATCGGTATTCCCCATTACAACGGTCAGAATTACCTTGAATGGACATTTGAGGCAAACCGTCGCAAAATAAACGGCGAAAAAATCGATATGGACATTGTAGACAGCCACCTTTTGGACTGTATCGCATATTACGATACCACGAATTTTGCACCTATGGTGAAATGCCCGGTATTCTGCGGCTGCGGACTTGTGGACAAGGTTTCTCCCGCAACCTGCGTAAGAACGCTGTTTAACAATTTGGGAACGGACAACAAAACTTACCTTCCGTCACCGCAACTGGCTCACGATTGGGACGCTCAGTTCGACAGAGAAGCTTGGAAGTGGCTTAAAGAAGTATTGTAATGAAAAGGGTTAGCGCTTTGCTAACCCTTTTTAAGGTGTGCGTGCCGCAAAGATACATATGTTTTCGGGCGGAAAAACATAAAATCCTTTTAAAAAACAGTATAAAAAAGGGTTGCACAGCATATAATTA
>CAZTEA010000020.1:0-10635 GCA_964612315.1 uncultured Oscillospiraceae bacterium
GCCTTGCTCCCTCCTTTGTTGCAAATTATGACGGAGTCGGAATTGAATCCATGCGCTCCGCCTTAAAACAGCTGGGCTTTTTTGATGTGGAGGAAACCGCAATCGGCGCAACGATTGTCAAAAACGAATATGAAAGAATGCTCAGAGAAGACGATCTTGATATAATCATAACCTCCTGCTGTCATTCAATCAATTTGCTTATCCAAAAATATTTCCCGGCAGAGCTCGAATATTTGGCAGATGTTATTTCTCCCATGCAGGCTCATTGTCTCAACATAAAAAAGCGTTTTCCCAATGCAAAAACCGTATTCATCGGCCCTTGTGTTGCCAAAAAGGACGAAGCCGAATACTACGAGGGCATTGTTGACGCTGTTCTTACCTTTGAAGAGCTCACAAACTGGTTAAAAGAAGAAAATATAGAGCTTAAACAGGATATGGACGCAAACGAGCAAAGCCGAGCAAGGTTTTTCCCCACAACGGGCGGAATTTTAAAAACCATGGCGCAGGATATTCCCGGCTATACATATATCGCATTGGACGGCATTGAAAATTGCATTGATGCGCTGAAAGATATTGAAAGCGGAAAAATTCACAGATGTTTTATCGAAATGTCCGCCTGCAGCGGGAGCTGTATCGGCGGTCCGGTTATGGAAAAATATCACCGCACCGCTCCCGTAAAGGATTTTATCTCAATTGCAAATTATGCCGGCGAAAAAGATTTTCCCGTGGCTCAGCCAAGCTCCGCTGACCTGAAAAAACAATTTTCCTTTATCGAGCACAAGCTTCAGCAACCCTCTGAAACAGAGATTTACAATGTGCTTCGTCAAATGGGAAAATTCAAGCCCTCAGACGAGCTTAACTGCGGCTCTTGCGGATATAACACCTGCCGTGAAAAGGCAATTGCAATTTGCCAGGGCAAAGCCGAAATCTCCATGTGTCTGCCATTCCTAAAAGATAAGGCGGAAAGCTTTTCCGACACAATTGTTAAGAATACGCCCAACGGGCTTATCGTTCTTAATGAGGAACTGGAGGTTCAACAAATCAACGAAGCCGCAAGAAACATAATGAATATTCGTTCAAGCAACGATATCCTCGGTGACTTGGTGGTTCGTATTATGGATCCCAAAGATTTTATCGAAGTTAAAAACACAGGCAAGGATATTCGAAACAAAAGGGTCTATCTCGCCGAATACAAGCGTTATATCGAACAATCCGTCGTTTATGACCGAGATTCCCACCTTTTAATCGGAATTATGCGTGATATTACCGACGAACAATCCGAACGCAAAAAGAAAGAAAATATAAGGCGTCAAACCGTTGAGGTTGCCGATAAGGTTGTTGACAAGCAAATGCGCATTGTCCAGGAAATCGCCTCTCTTCTCGGCGAAACCGCCGCAGAAACAAAAATTGCACTTTCAAATTTAAAGGAGTCGATTTCAGATGAATGATTTATGCGCAGATATCGGCTGGAAAAGCATTAACCATTACGGCGAACAGCTTTGCGGCGACCATGTGGATATTGTGGAGCAAAATGACAATTCCACGGTGCTCGTTTTGGCGGATGGGCTCGGAAGCGGAGTGAAAGCCAGCATTCTCTCCACCCTTACCTCAAAAATTATTTCAACCATGATGGCAGCGGGGCTTCCCATCGAGGAATGTGTTTCGACCATTGCGGCAACACTTCCCGTTTGCTCTGTTCGGGGCGTGGCATATTCAACCTTTACCATTATGCACATCATAAATAATAAAACCGCCGAAATTATCCAATATGACAACCCTCAAGTAATTGTGCTTCGCAACAATAAAAATTATGATTACCCAAAAACCGAAATGAATATTGACGGAAAGAAAATATACAAATCCTCTATCCGGCTTCAGGAGGGAGATATTTTTATCGCCATGAGCGACGGCTGTCCCCATGCGGGAATCGGAATGGCATACAATTTCGGCTGGGCAAGAGAAGATATTGTCGATTTTATGGAAACCATGTCCGTAACGGGACTTACGGCAAAAAATTTATCCACTCTTTTAGTGGACGAATGTGATAAGCTTTACGGTCAAAAGCCCGGCGACGACGCCACAGCTTGCGTTATTAAAATCCGAAAAAGAGAACCCATGAACCTCCTTTTCGGTCCGCCCGCAAACCGTGATGACTGCGACCGTATGATGTCGCTGTTCTTTTCAAAAGAAGGAAAGCACATTGTATGCGGAGGAACAACCTCCTCCATTGCGGCAAAATATTTACGAAAACCCTTGCAGGCAACCCTCAATTTTGAAAAATCCGATATTCCTCCCATCGCAAAAATCGAGGGTGTGGATTTGGTCACCGAGGGCGTTATTACCATTAACAAGGTTTTGGAATACGCCAAAGATTATCTGGGTGAAAACGAGTTGTACGAGGAATGGAATTATCGCCGTGACGGCGCTTCCCTTATATGCAGGCTTTTGTTTGAAGAAGCAACCGATATCAATTTTTATGTGGGTCGGGCAATAAATCCGGCACATCAAAATCCCGATTTGCCGATAACCTTCAGTATAAAAATGAACTTGGTCAAGGAGCTTTCGAAATGCCTTAAACTGATGGGCAAAAGGATAAAAGTAAGTTATTTTTAAGGGGTGTTAAATTATGAGAAAATTTGATACAAAGGTTCAGTATTTGAAATATAAAGTATTGCGGGAGGTTGCAAAACACGATTGGAACGATACTTTACTTGAAAGCATCTTGGAAATTCCCCAAACCATTGTTCCCGGAAAAACACCCACTATGCGCTGTTGTGTCTATAAGGAGCGAGCCATTCTCTCAGAGCGTGTTAAAATTGCCATGGGCGGAGATAAAAGTAACCCAAATGTTATTGAGGTTATAGATATTGCCTGTGACGAATGTCCTACTGCCGGCTATGAGGTAACCGACTCTTGCCGAGGCTGTTTGGCGCACCGCTGTGAAGATGTCTGCAAAAGAGGTGCTCTTTCCTTTGACCAAAATCATGTTGCACACATCGATAAGTCAAAATGTGTTGAATGCGGTCTTTGCGCAAAGGTTTGTCCGTTTTCGGCAATTATCAACCGCAAGCGCCCGTGTCAGAAGGCTTGCAAAATCAAGGCAATCACCATAAACTCGGAAAATGCGGCGGCAATAGACAACAGTAAATGCACAGCTTGCGGAGCTTGCGTTTACCAATGCCCATTCGGCGCAATCACCGATAAGTCTTACATTCTTGATGTAGTCGACATAATAAAGAAAAGCGAGAAAAACAAAAAATACAAGGTTTACGCCATGGTCGCCCCCTCAATTTCAAGTCAGTTTACCTACGCAAAGCTCGGTCAGGTTATAAAAGGCTTGAAAGAGCTTGGCTTCCACACAGCCTTAGAAGCTGCCTTGGGGGCTGATATGGTTGCCCAGGCGGAATCAAGAGAGCTTGCTAAAAAGGGCTTTTTAACCAGCTCTTGCTGTCCCGCTTTTGTAACTTACATAAAAACGGCATTCCCCGAATTAATCGAATATATTTCTCATAATCTTTCGCCTATGGCAACTCTCGCAAAATACATTAAGGAAACCGACCCCACGGCAAAGGTGGTCTTTATCGGGCCATGCACCGCCAAAAAAGCCGAAGCACAGCTAAGTGAGGTTAAGCCTTATGTGGATACGGTTCTTACCTTCGAGGAGCTTCAAGCACTTTTCGACAGTAAGGATATTGACATTACCGCCCTCGATGAAGATGTTTTGGACAACGCTTCATATTTCGGAAGAATTTTTGCCCGTTCCGGCGGTCTTTGCGATGCTGTGGCACAGGGACTTAAAGAGCAAAATATTGATTTTGAACTTAAGGCTGTCCCCTGTGATGGTATTGAGGAAGCCAGAGCCGCACTTTTAAAGAAAAGCAAAAATGTACTGGACGCCAATTTTATCGAAGGTATGGCTTGCGTGGGTGGCTGCATCGGAGGCGCAGGTTGTCTGACTCACGGAGAAAAAAACAAATCCGAAGTTGATAAATACGGCAAAGAGGCATTTGAAAAAAACATAGGTGACGCCGTTTCATTGTTAAATCGAAAATAACTTAAATGACCCGCAAGGTTTTCCTTGCGGATCATAATTGTTATGCAAACAAAAAATCGTTGCGACGCTTTCGACACCGCACTATATATTTATTATATCACAGCTCATATCCGTTTGTAAACAAAAATTTACTCTTTAAAGAAAATTTCTGTTTTTTACACAAATAACCGTCTTAATCTTTTTGCATATTGTCAATTGATTATCTCGAAAATATGTGCTATACTGTAATCAGAGAAAAGGAAAGGAGGACAGTCCGATGAGAATTTAAACAGGACTTTTAAATGAAGGTAATTTCGGGCAGTTGGTTAAAAATATGATGAGGAAGGAAAATCACGGCGGTGTTACGCTTTATATAGATTATGAAGATTAAGCAATAGCCTTCATTCAAAAGTCAAAAAATTTCGCCTTTTGAATTATTAAAACAAATCAAGGAAGCCGCCTTTGCGGAGATAAGAAAATTGAATGTGTTTGATTACGGTGAATAACAAAAGGCAGACGAAGAAAGAGAGGATTACAAAAGATGTTAGATATTAAGAGCGAGCAGAAGTGACCCTTGGTTGCAGGTTTTAAAAGCAATCAAGGGTCACTTCTGTTTTTGCGCTATTTTTTCGATTTTGACTCGCAGCAAAATCGTTTTTTATTTGGAATTTAAAAAAGCAATCATTTTTTCCATATACAAAGCTTCATAATCCACTTTGTAGTCTATATTTTCCATATATATTTTATACATTCTTGGCACATAAGCTTCTTTATCTTTTTCCGCCTCATATTTTTTACGTATGATTTCTTTTCTATTGCTTACTTCCATTCGCTTATCCAAAGCCTTGGAAATATCAGCCTCTCTTTCGGAAAACGCAATTCCTCTAAGAATTTCCGAAACTTCGAACAGCTCCCCAAGCTCGTTTTCAAGCTTATATTCGCCTTCAAAATCAACCTCGTCAATTTTCCCCACAGCCTTAAGAAAAATTTGTGCCATTATGTGACGGCCGTGAAGATTCGGATGAATTCTGTCCTCATCCGTAAAGATATCTTTACCTAAAAGAGCGGTCATCGGAGTGTTAAAGTCTATAAATCTACATTCCTTATCCTCCGCAATTTTTTTGACAAGCTCCGTGCATTTTTGAAGTCCGCAGTTACACATTTTGCTCTCTTCCGCAAGGTTTGATACATCATCATATGCAGTTGGCGAGCACAAAATTACTTCCTTGCAAAAATCTTTACAAACATCATACAGCCGTCTTAAATTTTTGTCATAGTCCGAAAGTGCCGCCGCTTTAATTTCCTCTTTATCCGCCAAAGTGCAATCAGGCGCATACATATTTCGGTTAATATCGTTCATGCCAAGCATTATAATAATATAATCAGGGTTGTGCCTGAAGCAATTTTCATATGTCGTCGTCATTTCCAAAACGCCTGCCCCGGATTTTCCGCAATTGAAAATCTTTAAACGCTCATCTTTAAAATGGTCGTAAATTTCATAAATCCATTCGCCGTTTGAAGTTATACTGTCCCCCAAAAAGCACACCGTTGAATTTTTTTCAAACATATGTATCACACCTTTTAAAAATTTTTAAACTTCTTTTTTAACCTTAATCTGTTTTATAAGCACAACCATAATAAGCGGGAAAATTATAGAGGTTAAAATTCCGATTTTAAGTCCCGCCTGCTCGGGGGAAACCTTCATAATTTCGCCCAAATTCGTATTGTTTTGCACAAAGTCCGCCACAATTCCCGCAATGTAAGGGGCAAAAGTACAGCCCAAATCACCGAAAACCGCAAGCAAACTAAAAAGCGCCGTTCCGCCTTTCGGATAACAAGCAGAGGCCAAAGAGAAAAATCCCGGCCACAAAAGGCTTGCGGCAAGCCCCGTAAGCGCACACCCCACAAGCGCCAAAATCGGCAAGGGTGAAAGTGCGATTAAAAGATAGCAAACAATCCCCAAAACCGAGCACCCCAGAAGGCTTAGCTTTAAATTCATTCGATTCCCGAAAACACCGTAAATGGCTCTTCCCGTTCCCATAAAAAATGCAAAAAGGCACGGTCCCAGCAAATCTCCCACAACCTTGGTCACCCAAGCCCCTTTCGGCAAAAAGAGATGACCATTGCGAAATTGTCATTTCCGTTGCCCCGGCGCAAAGCATCATAACCAAAAGAACAATAAATGTTTTCGAGGTAAGAAGCTGCCTTACAGGCGTTTTTTCTTCCTCCGCAACCATCGGTGCAAGAGGTGCTTTACTAAAATTAAATATATTAACAGCCGGAACAATTGCCCACAAAATAGGAAGAATAAACCAATACCCGTCACCGATAATTCTGAGTGCAAGAGTAGACAAAAGCACTACACCAAGCTGACCCCAGCAATAAAACGAATGAAGCAGACTCATGGCAGACGACTTATTATCCGATGGAATTGAGTCTACTATCGGACTTACCAAAACCTCTATAAGGCCGCTACCGTAAGCATAAATCACAATTGCAATCGCCATCCCCCAGAAAGGATTGGGAACAAAATAGGGCAAAACGCCCAAAAGAACCAAGCCCAAAACGCTTGCGATATGAGCCAAAACAACGGATTTTCGGTAGCCGATTTTATCCACAGCATAGACCGAAACCAAATCCGTAACAATTTGCACCCCGAAGTTTATAAATATGAGCCAGCTTATTTGGGTTAAGGAAATATCAAAATCCTGTTGAAAGATAACAAAGAACACAGGAGCCAAATTATTGATAATTGCCTGCGTGAAATACCCAATATAACACGCTCGCAAAGTTTTTTTGTATTTATTCACCAAATCACCCGCCTATAAGTCTTAAAATATCATTCCATGTTGCAAAAATCATCAGTCCGAAAAGAAGAATAAGTCCCACAAAATGCACTATTCCCTCTTTATCCGCCGGTATTTTTCGCCTTATAATAATTTCAATCAAAATAAAGAATATGCGTCCGCCGTCCAAAGCAGGGAAAGGAAGCAAATTCATAATCCCGATATTTACCGAAATAAATCCCGCCAAAAACAGCAAATTGATAAATCCCGCAAGACCGCCGCCGCTGTTTGCCGCAACCTGACCCATAGACGATACAACCCCGACAGGCCCCGATAAATCTCTTACTCCCGCATCACCTCGAATAAGCATTCCAAGGCTCATAAAAACAATTTTTCCCATATAAACGCCTTGGAAAAAGCTTTCGTGAATCACCGTGAAAAAGCCCGGATTTTTATTAACATCAAAGGAAATGCCCATTTTTTTGTATGTTTTACCGTCCTGCTTGACTTCATAAAAATCAATATTTTGAAGCTCTATAATTTCACCGTCCCGTTTAACGGTTACATCAAAGGTTTCTCTGTCACCGGAAAAGCTTACAGCCGCCAAAACATCTTGATAAATATGAATGCTTTTTCCGTTTATTTCCGTAATTTCGTCTCCGGGTTTAATATATGCTGCAACGGGAGCCTCCGACACAACTTTATCAACACTTTTGGTCGCAATGCCACCGTTCATTGTCATTAAAACAACCACCAAGCTTATAACAAACCCAAGCACTATATTCATTAAAGCACCTGACGCTAAAATTACAATTCTTGCAAATTTGGATTTGTTTGAAAACGATCCCTCGCTGTCGCTTTCGTCATCTTCTCCCTCCATTTTGCAGTATCCTCCTACAGGAATACATCTAATGGCATAAAGTGTTTCTTTTTTTCCTTGTTTTTTCCAAATTGCAGGACCCATTCCCACCGAAAACTCGTGAACGGTTACCCCGAAAATTCTTGCAGAAATAAAATGTCCAAGCTCATGAACAAAAATAATCACCGAAAATACAAGAATTGCAAACAAAATCGTTAAAAAAGTCATTCTTTAAAAAAGCCTCCTAACTTCCTTATCAACTTCCAATATATCCTCTATTGTGGGATTTTCTATATTCTTATATTCACTCAAAGCTCTTTCAACCAAATCTCCGATTTGTGTAAAGCCTATTTCACCCTTTAAGAACATTTCAACCGCTTTTTCGTTTGCACCGTTTAAAACCGTTGGCATAATTCCGCCGTCTTTGCCTGCCTTCTTTGCAAGGCGAAGACATTTAAAGGTTTCTTCGTCAGGCTCGAAAAATGTCAATTTTCCAAGCTTTGCAAAGGACACGGACTCATCGGGCGACGGCATACGACACGGATAAGTGAAAGCATATTGAATCGGGTGCTTCATTGAGGGCAGCGAAAGCTGAGCTATAACGCTTAAATCCTCATATTCCACCATGGAATGAATAATGCTCTCCCTTTGAATTACTACTTCAACATCATCGATATCCACATTAAAAAGCCATTTTGCCTCGATTATTTCAAGTCCCTTATTCATCAGCGTTGCGCTGTCTATTGTAATTTTCGACCCCATATTCCATGTGGGATGACCGAGAGCCTCTTCTTTCGTTGCCGATTTCAGCTCTTCATGGGTTTTCCCGAAAAAAGGACCTCCGGAACAGGTAAGCAGTATTTTCTTAATTTTGTTTTGCCTGTTTCCCTCAAGGCTCTGAAAAATCGCACAATGCTCGCTATCAACCGGCAAAAGGCGAACCCCTGCCTGTTCAATTTTATCCATAAACAACTTGCCGGCGGTAACCAAAGTTTCCTTGTTCGCCAAAGCAATATCCTTTTTTTCGTCAATGGCGCACATTGTCGGCACAAGTCCCGAAAATCCAACAATAGCAGACAAAACCATTTCAGTTTCACAATGAGTTGCTGCGGCAATAAGCCCATCCTGTCCCGACAAAACTCGACAGGAGATATCCGCCAATTTAACCTTTAAATCCTTTGCGCCCCTCTCATCGAAAACCGCCACAATATCCGGCTTATACTTTCTCGCTTGCATTTCAAGAAGCGCCGTATTTTTGTTTCCGCTTATCGCCTTAACGCTTATGTCCTTTATTCCTTTAAGGTCATCAACAACCGCAAGAGCCTGAGTTCCGATAGAGCCTGTTGAGCCTAAAATTGAAATATTCATAATTACTCCGTTTCCATAACTTGAAAGGGCAAACCTTAGTCTGCCCTTTATTTTTTATTTTAATATTCCTATAACCACTATATAGTAATACACCAAAGGTGCTACAAACAAGATACTGTCACATCTGTCCAAAATTCCACCGTGACCGGGGAACAAATTGCCGTAGTCCTTAATACCGCATTGCCTTTTAACGGCAGACGCCGTAAGGTCGCCCAACTGTGCACCCACAGAACCGCAAATTCCGAGACAAAACAGCCTTAAATAATCCACATTCAAGCCGAAACGGCTGATAATAAAGCCAAAAAGTATACAGGAAAGTCCACAGCCGATGACTCCGCCGATTGCACCCTCAATCGTTTTGTTTGGGCTGAGATTCGGGCACAACTTATGCCGTCCCAAAGCTTTTCCCGTAAAATATGCAAAGGTATCTGTTAAGAAAGCGCAAATCAAAACCAGCCAAATATAGTATTTTCCCTGTCCCAAGCCTCTGATTCCTATTATATGCGTTAAAAGATAAGGTATGTAAAGAACACTCAAAAGTGTAAGTCCGATTTTATTTGCCGTAATGTTTTGGTTAAAAATAAGCATCAGCAAATACAAAATTGCCGTAAACCAAAGAGCAAAGGGAAGCTTTGCAATCTGCGGATACATCCACCACACCGAGAAATATACAGCCGCCAAAAATCCCCAAACACAAAGGGATTTACTCTCCGAAATTTTCGTGGCTTTATAAAATTCGTAAAGCCCGATAATCGAAGCCACCATTGCAATCACAGCCCAAACCCAAACATAGGGCTGAAGTAAAGCCGCAACCACCAAAGGAAGCCCGATAAGAGCCGTTATAATTCTTGTTTTCATAATTCACACCGTTTTATACCTTCCCGAAACGCCTGTTTCGTTTTTGATAATCGATTATTGCACGCTTCATATCCTTCTCGGAAAAATCGGGCCAATTAACATCGCTGTACCAAAACTCAGCATAAGCTGCCTGCCAAAGAAGGAAATTGGAAAGTCTTTGCTCTCCGCTGGGTCTGATAATCAAATCCACGGGCGGACAATCAGCCGTATACATCAAGCCGTCCAAATATTTTTCGTCAATTTCCTCAGCGGTCATTTTTCCGCTTGAAATCGCCTGTGCGGCAATTCTTGTCGCCCTTACAATTTCATCACGACCGCCATAATTCAGAGCCATATTCAGAATAATCCCTGTGTTGCCGTCCGTTATTTCTATAGCATGGTCAATTGCGGCATTGATTTTGTCGGAAAGAGCCGACCTGTCACCGATAACCCTTAATATAATATTTGTTCCGGCAAATTTTTCCTCCGCCATTTGAAGATAATTATACAAAAGATTCATCAAATTATCAACTTCCGCCTTGGGTCTGTTCCAGTTCTCTGTTGAAAAAGCATAAGCGGTAATTGCCTTAATTCCGATTTTATCGCAGTACTGAACTATTTTTTCAAAAGTATCCGCACCCGCCTTATGTCCCGCACTTCGAGGCAAATGACGCCGAGCCGCCCACCTGCCGTTGCCGTCCATAATAACGCCTATATGTAAAGGAAGATTGTTAAAATCAATGGATTCGTGG